>NZ_CAUYTL010000057.1:0-9783 GCF_963575615.1 Listeria rocourtiae subsp. hofi
AAATACGTATCCAAAATCTAAATGCAGATTTTGGATACGTATTTTTCTAGGTCAGAGAACCTTTTGTCTCAGACTCCGTTCTTACTTCTCTATTTTAGTATGCTGTCCAACCAGCATCAGCCGTCACAACCGTACCAGTTACAAAACTTGCGTCCTCTGATGCCAAAAATAATGCTACTTTTGCAATTTCCGAAGCTTGGCCAACACGCGGGTTTGTTCCCATACCAATCATGGCACGAGCTTGACCAAATTCATCTGGTGCATAAAGCGTCGTCCCAATATTGGTTTCTACTGCCCCCGGCGCAATCGCGTTACAGCGAATATTTTTTGTCGCATATTGGAAACCGACATTTTTCGTGAAACCAACAACGGCATGTTTCGAAGCCGTGTAAGCCGCACCAGCACGCGATCCAAACAATCCGCCCGCAGACGCAATATTTACAATAACACCACTCTCTTGTTTCTCAAAAATCGGTAGCGCTTTTCTCGTCGTCCGCATTACACCTGTTGTATTAATCGCGAAAACACGATCCCAAAGCTCATCTGTTATTTCACCAGCAGGAACAAAATTATCCATAATTCCCGCATTATTTATGAGTATATCAAGTGTTCCGTAAGCCTCAACCGCCTTATCAATCATTGCCTGCACATCGTCTTCCTTCATTACATTAGCAACTACCGCCAAAGCTTCCCCATTGCTAGCTTTGATTTCTGTTACCGTGTCTTCTGCTGCCTCAAGTTGAATATCTGCAACGATTACTTTCGCACCCTCTTTTGCAAAAAGTAAAGCAATTTGGCGTCCCATTCCCGATGCCCCGCCAGTCACAACAGCGACTTTTCCAACTAATTTACCCATGATTATTCCTCCTAAAATTATAATTGCGCTAGAGTTTTTGAAGTCACTCTATGTATTTAGTATAGTCCTCTTTCAAGCCTAACTTCAATAGGTAATGAAAGCGGTTTTTGTTGATTTGGCGACACTTTTAAGGTATATGTATACTAAACGATAAAAAGGACGTGAAAACATGACCGCAAAACCTGATCGGCGCATCCGAAAAACAAAATTCGCCTTTGCCAAAGCCCTTCTGACACTCCTAACTGAAAAAACATTCAAAAAAATCACCGTCACCGATATTGTCGCACGCGCTGATGTCAATCGGGGAACTTTCTACAAACACTATCAAGAAAAAGAAGATTTGCTAGATGAAGTAATTACTAACATACTTGCCGATCTCGAAGTTGCCTATCGCGATCCTTATGAAAAAATGCCCCATTTTTCAGTGGAACGGATGACACCCTCGATGGTCAAGATTTTCGATCATGTCTATGCCCACCAATTATTTTATAAACATGCCATCGATGATAAATTACGTCCAGGTTTTCAAAATCAACTGTGTGACGCGATAAAACGCATCGCTCTTCGCGATTTTGCAACGGTTCTAAACCATTCCGATGTCAATCCAGAACTCCATGCTAGCTACCAAGCACACGCAATTTTTGGCTTAATCGTTTACTGGGCACAATCAAATTTTGAATTTACACCTACATATATGTCCGAACAGCTACTCCAAATCGTCCATTCTGATACTTCCTTTACCACTTAGTTATTATTACAGTTCCTTTTCATTTACCGATTAGTCTATACTTTAATCCTGCCCTGCCTTATAATAAGGGAATATTGCATGGAGTGGAATTACATTCGCTTAACGCCTAGGTTTATCGAAAGGAGCAGACCACATGGATAAAAGTCAAACCGCATCAAAACTAAGCTTATTCTCACTCGCATGGCCGATCTTTATTGAGCAATTTCTGCGAGTTATGATTAGCTACGTCACCGTCTTCATGTTAGGACATTATTCCGATGATGCCGTTGCAGCAACCGGCGTCGCGAATCAGATACTCGTGATTTCCGTTATTATGTTCGCCTTTATCAGCGTCGGTGTTCAAATTCTAGTCGCCCAAATGATTGGAGCAAAAAAACATCGCCTCATTGAACAAGTCATCACAAATGGGATTGTCTTTTCTGTCGTAATTGGAGCGATTGTCAGCCTTGTTTTCCTTCTATTATCATCCTATTTCTTAACATGGATGGGGCTTGAACCTCACTTAGTAGAAATTGGCACACCGTTCCTAGAAATCATCGGTGGTGTTTCCATTCTGACAGCCATTCCATATGCAATCATGCCAATTTTGCGAACACACGGATACGTTCGTCAAGCCATGTATATACCGGTCGTTGCTGGAATCATCACAGTTATTGGGAACTATCTCGTTTTATACGGCCCACTTGCCTATTTAGATTTGGGTGTTACCGGTGTAGCATTAGCAACCGTTTTCGGTAACTTTATCGCCGTTTTTCAATCTATTTGGTTGCTTCACCGCCATGTCGAATATCGCTTCAAATGGCACAAATTCAAAGAACTCTCACGACGGACAATGTATTCCATTTTGCGCCTTGGTCTGCCATCCGCAGGTGAAAATATGTCCTATGCAGGCTCACAACTCGTTGTTACAGCCATTATCGCCCTCATGGGTACTGATGCCTTGACGACAAAAGTATACGCCTCAACGGTGAGCCAATTTGTCGCTTTATTCGCCATCTCGATTGGGCAAGCATCCCAAATCATCATCGGGCGCGCAGTTGGAGCAAAAGAAGTGGAACGCGCTTATAAACAAGGCTTACGAAGTTGGAACATTGGGCTCGCCATCGCAGTCTGCATCAGCATTCTTATCTACTTTTTCGCAGAGCCGATTATGCATCTCTTTACATCTAACGCAGAAATCATCGCGATGACAAAACAACTATTTTTCCTATCCATCTTCCTAGAAATCGCGCGTTCCACCAACATCATCATTATCAGTAGTCTCAACTCAACTGGCGATGTCCGTTTCCCATTTATTGTTGGTATTATCGTCATGTGGATTGTAAGCCTCCCGTTCTCCTATGTTCTTGGAATCACCGCAGGAATGGGACTCATCGGTGTTTGGCTAGCCTATATCATCGACGAAGGAATTCGTGGTGGTCTTATGATCTATCGCTGGCGCTCCAAAGTTTGGTCTTTAAAATCCGTTCTATAATTACTACTTACAAAAATGTAACGTTCTATCCTACAAATTGTCACCTAATTCAATGGTTCTCATATGTCTATTCATCGTATAATAAACACATCAAGTTACGAAAGGACGTTATAAACGATGAACGATCAAAAAATATTAAATGCACTCAGCTATTTCAGCTTATTTTTCGCACCATTTATTGTACCAATTGCTATCTGGATTTTCAGCGGTACAGAAAATACAAAACATCATGCAAAAGTGGCTTTATTCACACATATCCTACCAACCATTGGAGGAATTTTTACAGCTCTTAGTGTTGGTATTGTTGGATTTAGTACGAACAGCTCAAATGTCACAGGTTTCATCGGACTCGGCTTAGTCGTGGTAGTTGGCCTTATGACAGTTGTTCTTGCTCTTTTCAACATTATCCGAGGTATCCAAGCCCTAACAGCAAAAGAAGATAATCCACGTTTTAACTCTATTGATTAAATTATTATAAAAGCTAGCTAGTGAACGATATTCTAGCTAGCTTTTATGATATAATATGGAATGAAATGGAGGAATGCATCATGCGTTTTATCTTTGCTTACTTAACTGTGTTCATATTGGGTATCTTTTCGGTTATTGGAATGGAAGCCATTATGTATGGTGAAATAACGTATCAACTCGTGTTTGCTGCAATTCTTTTTGCCGCACCGCTAATACTCGTTGGAACAACAGTTGCCGAAATATTCTACGGCTTCAGCAAAAATGCGACAGCCAAGCGCTTCATCATCTGGGGCTTCCTATTTGGTGTTATTGCCACCGTAATAATCACTAGTATTCTGCAACTCATCAGTCTCATGATGATTTTATTGACTTCGCTGCTTGGAGGCGTTATGTGCGCGATACTTGCTTGGATTTTCTTCACAATCCGTGGTGGTCAAAAAGCAAGTGGCAAAGCGGCAACAACCAACAACTAGTAAAACACGCTCGGCACACAATAGCGATGGAATTCGACTTTTCATCGCTATTTTTTATACGGCGAATGAAGATTAACTTTCCACATACTTGGGTATATAAAAGTGTTATTCATAATTATATCAGGAGGGAGAAAAGAACTATGCATATAAATAATGATACATTACACATTCTCGCGTCACTAAAAAAAGACCCCTACTTCTATACCTATTGTACACAACAAAAATTAACAATCGGTAGCACCGTCCCTTTAATCAACTGTACTCACAATCTCTATTTTATTGAAAGCGGCTTTATACAGTGCTTACGAGATATTGGAACAGACGAACCATTACATATAATCATGCAACCAGGCGATTTTCCCTATCTGCCCTTCAATTCCGAAGACTACCCTGAAATCACCGCATGCGAGGCACTAACCGATATCATTTTGTGGAAAATAGATATTTCTTTTTTCAAAAAAATGATGCACTTAGAAAATCTGGATGAAACTATTTTTGCTATTCATTCTGATAAATCTAGCAAAAATATAGAGGAACATTTTCTGATGGATCGGTTGCATCCTGAAGAACGAATTTATTTTAGTTTGCTTATCATGATGCGCCTTGGCTCTCTAGGAACGGCTGACACCGCCCAGCTTCCTGCCTTTGTCACCTATGAAAAAATTGCGGAATATTCTCTAACATCTGTCGATTTTACCGCTGAAATCTTGAATAACCTACAAAAAAACAACCTGATTTCACTAGATGATAACTGGACAATAACAAATGTCATTGCATTCAACGCCATGTTAGCATCCAAAAATATATTAACTCTAGAAAACAGTCTAAATTAAAAAACACGAGGCTGGGATAAACTTCCATGTCAACTTTCACTGACATGGAAATTTATCCCAGCCTCGTGCTTTCAGCTAAATTTAAGCCTCTTCTTCCACGTGTTGAATCAGTTGAAAGCGAACCGTCTCCAACTTGTGCCCATAAAAATCTTCCTCAAATTGGTCCCATTCTACAAAGCCACGTGCCACATAAAACGCAATCGCATTCTTATTTTCCTTCTCTACATTCACAAATAGCGGCAGCGGTAAAGCGAATAACTTAATACCTTCATCCAGTAACATCGTTCCATACCCTTTATTCTGCACCCCTGGTAACAGATAAAAAGCCGCTAGTTCACTCTTACGCTTCTCAAGCTCGATGAAATTAGCGAAACCAATCACACTGCCTTCCCGCTCTAATACTGCAAACGGCGTCGCGCCAACACGCGTTTTCAACGTCTCCAAATTATAAAACATGTCTAAAAACCGATCCTGCACTTCACGTGGAATAATATCCGCATACGTATCGTGCCAAGATTTTACCGCAATATCTTGAATAGCTTCAATGTCTTCTAATGTTCCTTTTCTAATTTGAACTGTCATCTGTGATTTCCCCTTTCATCCATAGAGATGTAGCGTTATCACTTAGTATACCCTTTCATTAGCATTTTAGTCACGCCAAAAGTCGTGAAGTCAATTCCCCGTTCTCCGTTTCAAACTGTTCTAAATACAGTGACATAGCTCCACAAAACTCGATTTCCATCGCGCCCTCATACAAAAAATCACATGGTTGCAAAAAATGCTGTGCACGATTCCCAACGACCGATATCTCGTTTAGTTCTAATATATACCCTACAAACTGTGAGCAGAAAAACTCATTTTTCCCCGATAAATTCAAGCGCAATACTACACCAAGAATCCCCCAAAAATTGTAACGATAATTATCCGCTGTAAGTGAAAACCAGTTCAATTCCCGTTGAATACGCGCCTTTTGTTCCGCCGTAATCTCGTAACTAAGAATTGCAGTTGCAGCATTTTTTAGTACACCACTGCGCATATCTTCCTCAATAAAGCCACCATTCAGCGGATTTCGCTTTCCAATTCGGCCAAAACTATAAACTTCCGTCAAATCTTCCGTCAGACTAATCGACACATGATTAAACGGCCTCCTCGTATACTTTTGAATGACCCGCCCTGGAATCGTCTCTGTTTTCGTTAAAATGACGTACACTTTCACCCTAATACCCCCACCTATGTAAAGAAGTGAGCACGAAGCCCACTCCCGTTTACTGTTCTACCTTAATATTCCCCGAACCAGTCCGGACTTTAACTACTAAATCTGAACTCGTCTTGATTTCCGGTGATTTAATATCACCAGAATTGCTTCGTAAATCTAAAAATCCATTAAATGAACTTGGAATCTCTATCTTCACATCACCAGAATCCGCATCAACCGTCACGTTTTTCTTCATATCGCTAAATGTTAAATCCACTTCCCCGGAACCACTTGCAACGCTCGTCGCACTATTCAATCCAGAAAGTTCGATATCACCAGAGTTATTATCTACTTTGACCTCGCCACTCAGTATTTCTCCGTCAATGCTACCCGAACCATTATTTAGCGTTGTTGTTTTCGCTGTCACTTGATTTACTTCAATATCGCCAGAACTAGACGTGATGCTAAGCGTATCACCAGTCATACCTTCCACCGAATTCTCACCGGAACCATTAACAAGCTCCAAATTCGACATCACATTTTTCAAATCAATATCACCTGAACTGTTTTTAATGGAAGTCTTATCCGCTGTCAGATTCGATGCTTTAATTTCACCAGAACCACCGCTTAGAGCAATCTTTTTCGCCGTCACATCGTTTATCGTCAAGTCACCCGATCTCATATCACTCGCCAATTCACTAAGTTTAGCGTCCTTCGCTACATGAATTGTCACAGTCTGATCCCCATAAATCGGAAACTCTAGAAACTCGAACCATTTCTGGTTGTGCTCTACATCAATCGTCAAATTATCCAGATTCGGCTTCACACTCTTATCCAAGCGGTTAATTGCCTCTTGCGATAAATGACCACTCATTGTCACGTAATTTTTATCAGTATTACTCTCTGTCACATTCACGCGTATATCCTGATCACCCATCAGCTTAATCCGCGAAATATCACCATTCGACAATTGCCACTCTCGATGATATGCCTCGCCACGATCTATATTATTGTTATTAAATGTCAGCCCAAATCCAATACCACCAACGACTAGAAGAGCCGCACCAATAATGAGCAATTTCAATTTATTCTTAAACATGTCTGCTCTCTCCTTTCATCAAATGAACATTAAATTTAGTATAGCCGACCGTTGCCATAATCATCACTTTCGCCAACCAGATTGTGACTACAAGGAAAATGAAGCCCAATCCGACAATGCCAATCGTTCCAAAGAATTTATACCATTCAAAAGCGTGATTCAGCACTGCATCTAAAACGAAAGCAAACGGCGTTAAGAAAAACCCAACAGTTGAACCGATGAATCCCGCAACAACACCCCAAAACGATAAAAGTAAGGAGTAAATAATCAAATTTGGAATTAACATTGCTAAAAATATCCCTACCTTAAAACCAGCGCCACGTTTTTTTGGCTGGCTTGGCACATAGTAATGTTCTTCCGGTAGCTGTCCACCTCGCCCTGCTAAAATATCGCGTGCAATTTCATCTGGGCTCCCAAGGTCAAAAACAATCTCTTGCTCAGTTTTCCCACTTGACTCACCTACTGCAAAATGTTCCATATAATCGGCTAATACCTCTTGTCTTTCCTCAGAACCAAGCCCTACCAGCTTTTCCTCCAACTCATTTAGAAATTGTGTTTTATCCAATATTCTCTCCCCCTTCTACAAATAATCGATTGACATTCTCTACAAAATCTTTCCACTCAATCATTAATTCCGTCATATACATCTCACCCATAACCGTTAGTTGATAATATTTTCGCGATGGCCCTTCCGACGACTCCTTCAAATACGTGTCGCAATAGCCTTCTTTCACCAAGCGTCTCAATACTGGGTAAATAGCTCCTTCCGCCACTTCCACATACTGTGAAACATGCTGTGCTAGCTCATAACCATATTGATCCTTTTTATGAATCAGGAAAAGGCAACATAACTCCAGAACACCTTTTTTAAACTGAACATTCACTTCCATGCCAAACCCTCCATTTCTTATTATCAAAATTCCAGTACTGAACATTAATCACTACTTGTTATACATACTATATCACGAACTACTAATTAATGCAAGGTAGTGAAATAAAAAAATAGTATTGCCAATTTACAACTTTAATGTTAACCTAATGTAAAATATAGTTAACAAAGGAGAAATTATGAGAAATCAAAAATTAAAACAACTCATTATCAACGCCCTATTTGCGGTTATCATCGCTATTCTAGCCCAAATCACCATCCCTATTGGACCAATCCCCTTAACCGGACAAACCTTTGCAGTCGGTCTGGCTGCAACAATTCTTGGTGCACGCAACGCAACTATTTCCGTAGCGGTCTACATCGTTTTAGGAGCGATTGGCGTCCCTGTTTTCGCAGGCATGACAGCAGGACTCGGCATCATATTCGGTCCAACAGGCGGATTTCTAATTGGCTTCCTATTCAATGCTTACATCACTGGGTACCTCATCGAAAAAACAAATTTCAATATGCTGTATGCTATTTTTGCCAATATTATCGGTACTTTTGTCACGCTTTTATTCGGCGTTATCTGGTTAAAATTTAGCGGTGATTTCTCATGGACCACGGCATTCACAGCAGGAGCTATCCCTTTTATTATTCCAGGTATTCTAAAAGCAGTGTTTGCAGCACTAGTTGGAATTAGCATTCGTAAACGCCTTGTAGTTAGTAAATTGATCTAAATTTTCCGAATTCAAGGGAAATCGTTATACAAACCCCCCTTCCTTCGATATAATGAAATAGGTAGTCTGCATGAATAGACTTGGTCAAACTCGACACGTGACCAAATCACCTACCTTTTTATACCAATTTGAGTAGGATCAAGATTTTGCATAACACAAGTCGAGCGCTTGCCGCCGATTTATTTGGCTCTATTCCAGACTCAATCTGTAAGAAAAGGGGACATAATATGACGCTATACGATTACAACAATCTGAAAGAGAGTTTCGATAACGACAAAATGCTTGCCACCTTAATGCAATCAAATGGAGAAACACCGCCTTATACGGAACTTACATACCGTCGAAATGAGGTTATTATGGAAGAAGGTACACCTAATAGGCATTTCTATGTTGTCAAAAAAGGCATGGTAGCAATGTCAAAAGGTACTGCTAGAGATGATTCTATCCTGACATTTTGCGGACCCGATGATATTTTAGGATTTTTAAGCGTTCTAGAAAACGCGGTCTCGCCTATTTCCTACACAGCGATTAGTGAAGTCACATTATTTAGATTCGAGCGCCAATACGTTATTGACAAAATCACCTTTGGCCAAGAAAGCTTTTGGTATGCCTATTTCTTCTACTTAAATTTTACGCACCCAATTCTAGTTCGCGAATCACTTTCTAATCTACCGTCCGACAAAAAAATTCTAGCCGGTCTCGTTATCGTAGCTGAGCGTTTCGGTCGCGCTGAACCTGATGGCTCTTATCTTATTCCGTATTATTTTACACAAAAAGTCATTGGAAAATACTTAAATCTAGCACGCGCCTATGTCGCAACTAATCTACGTAAATTAGAACAAGACGGTCTCATTTCACTTTCACCAAAACCGTGGAAAATCCACGATATGGCCGGATCGAAAGAAATGCTAGATATGAAATATACCGATCTTTACTCACTCACAAAAAAATCATCGAGTAGGAGGAGCCGTTAGGCTCCGACCTCTCACACCACCGTACGTACCGTTCGGTATACGGCGGTTCAATAGC
>NZ_CAUYTL010000058.1:0-9476 GCF_963575615.1 Listeria rocourtiae subsp. hofi
TATTGAACCGCCGTATACCGAACGGTACGTACGGTGGTGTGAGAGGTCGGAGCCTAACGGCTCCTCCTACTCGATTGATTTTATTCGTTTTCTTGTAAAAAATCTTTGTATAGATTTCGGTAACAAAGTCCCTTATTTAATACAAATACATGATAAGATTAAAATGTATTATAAATAACTAAGAGGAGTGCTCACATGAAAAAACTAACGATAATATTCCTAAGCTTTTCTATTCTAGTTGCATGTAGTAAGGAGCCGGCAAAAGAAACTAGCAAATCAAATAATAAATTGGAAGCAAGTGTGCATACATCGATTGAAGATGTTACTTATGATCAAGCAATCAAAGAAGCCGACTTAATAGCAGAAGTTAAAATTGGAAAGTTGAAAGAAATTGTTGAGGGCCGAGATAATATTGTTGCAAAATCAAAATTCGAAGGTACTATAGAAAAAATATATGCAGGCAAAAAGAAAACTAACGACCCTGTCTATATTCTTCAAGAAGGTAAAAATGGAATGGAGATTGAGAATTATCCGTTATTCGAGTCAGGGGAAACTTACATTTTGATGTTGATGGATTCAGGTGATGGCAAGACATTTTGGATTAAAGGGCAAGTAAACGGAACCTATTTTGTTGACGGCGACACAACATTGAAATTTGGAGATAGTGAATCTGCTTTACCTGAGAAAGAGAATACAAAAACTTTGGATCAAGCCATTATCGAAAAACAAGAAGAAACGGCTAATAATTCACAAGTTTTAGATACAGAAGCCTTTAAAATGCAACTTGAAAAGGACGTAAAAGAATGAAGAAATTCTGCATAGCAACTGTTATTCTACTCGCATCCATGACTATTTTTACACCTGTTTCGAAAGCACATGTTGTTGGAAAAGCCGGGAGTGAAGCTGCCGGTTACATCATTAATGGAGCACATTTAGCGAAGAGGGCTTCGGATTGGACAACGTATTCATTAGCAATTCCAAGTGCATATATAGGTATTACCAATGAAGCTGCAAAAAGATGGCGGAATACAGGGATTTATCGAATCTCCAATAAAGTTAAGAAATCTATAAATACGATTAATACAAACAGCGACCCACGATCATCAGCCTATGCTGTAACCACAATCTATTACTACAAGAACGATTATAAGATTGTTAGGTGGCATATCAAGTACAATATGTATCGTATGGTGAAACTAACAAATGCCCAAAAGCAAGCTGTCGCAACACATGAAATTGGACATACAATGGGATTAAAAGATTTATACAATAAAAATAATAATACTAATATTATGTATGGTTACGGAGGCAGTGCGTTAAAAGCATCAAAACCATCGGCAAAAGATAAGAAGGGTGCAGGGATTGCGGTAAGGTAGGATAAAGATTGATCCAGTAACTTGAAGTATATAGTAGCAATATTGATACATGGCTGTTTATATAATTAACTAATTACCACGAAAATATCCCTTAAAAAAGTTTGGAGCAGTTGCGATTGTTACAGGAGCATGAAGACAGTAGACTTGGAATCCGAGCTAGACGAACGATTTTATCGAACACATCGTGCTTTTCTGGTGAATAAAGATCACATTTTAGAAATCGATAGAAGTAAAGGTGTTGCTCATATGGTAAATGGTGAGAAATGTATGGTTTCTACAAGAAGAATAAAAGGATTAAAAAAATGGTTTTTCAAGCTGTTTTTTATCCTTTTTTACTTTAAAAAATAATTTAGTTATATTTATAACGTAAAAACACCCCTTTTTTCGCGTTTACGAACGAAATCGCTACGTTCACGACAAAATGATAAAAAGAGTGATTTTCTATCGTATAATAAGTTTATGGAAATAAGGCTTACTTAGATGAGCTTTTTGAACCACATTATTCGATACTAAAAAGGAGTAGATTACGAAATGATGACACCATTTGTTCAAGCAAAAATGGCTAGCACACAACCATGCTTATTTTTTCAAAAGGAAATTGTTCGTGATTTGCAGTTTTTTAGCCCCGTTTTGGCTAAGATTAGTTTAGTTGATCGCAATAGTGAGGATTCGAAATGGGATTGTCTTATGTTAGCAGTATTTTCACAGCTTGGACGCGACTATATAAAAAAAGAAGACTACCTTTTAGATCGGTTTCCAGTAGCTGATAATCAGCCCAAATACAAAATGTTGATTACATATCGTGGTTACATCTATTTTCTAGATAGCATCACGGGGCATGTTGGAATCAGTGACAATCGATTTTTGGTAGGACTTAACCGCGACAAGCTGTACATGATTGTTTATCGGGATGAGGCACTGTATAGTAAGCCGTTGAGAGGGAAGCAAACTCTTCTCTCTCAAGACGGAAGAGTAACACGAAATATAGAGAAAATATTGAATGAGAATGAAATACCACATGATAGGATAGAAATTGCAGAGTTTGTTAATTCGGATAGAGCTAGTGAAATTTCGCTAGTTTCTGTCTGGGAATTAGCACTCGATGAATAGGGAGGCGAATGGATATGTTTAGTTTGACCGTCCCCAATATGGCAGCAAAGATTACCAGAACAATTTTCCGTGATAGGGAAGTTGATGAAGACAGATTTGCGATTGTGAAGTATGGTGTAGAAATATTTTTAGTGAACGTGACGAAGGGAATTACCGTATACCTCGCCGCTGCCTTGTTAGGGATGATTTGGCAGACGCTGGTTGTACATGTTTCTTACTTGATTGTTCGTAGGCATTCGTTTGGACTGCATGCGAAGACTAGTTTGGGGTGTACAATAACAAGTGTTGTGATGTTTGTGGTGTTGCCGTATTTCGTTAAAGACATACAATTGTCTGGGTGGATGATTGTTGCTATTAGTGTTTTGATTTTACTGAATATTTCGTTATATTCTCCAGCTGATACTGAGAATATGCCACTTTTTAACGCTCAAAAAAGACACGTTTTGAGGCGGAAATCAATAATTAACACTATTTTTATTATAGCCATAGTAATTATAGTTCCGATGCAAACTTATAAAGTATTAATATTGTTTGGTTGTTTGCTCCAAACAATAATGATTCATCCATTGTCCTACAAACTTTTAATGAGGAGATATAATAACTATGAAAATGTATAACGAAAAAAACAATAAAAATAGAATGAATTTTCGCGATGTAATTGAGGAAGCTGCACTTAAGCTGGCGCATAAGTCTGTGAATAAATGTTGTGTTGGCTTTGTATATGAACCTAAACTCCCAGCTAGCTTATTAGCAAGGAGAAAATAAATTGGAGAAATACGTTTGAAATTTGTAAAATGCTGAATTATCCTCTATAATTTAATTAAAATTACTTTATTTTATAAGGCAGAGGGAGGAAATATGGCTACAATATTCAGTTGTGTAATGCAGATAATTTATTTTTTACTAGGTATTCAAATTATTAGTAGGGTAAAATTTTCTTTAAAACTATCATTGTTAACTGCAATTCTTCTAATGATGACAGCTATACCTTTACTCTTTTATGTAAGCTACCTATCGGTTTTGTACATTATAATTGTATTGTTTTTTGTGCTGTATTCTAAATCGAAAAGTATCAAATTATCTCTCATTAGTGTTGTGGGAGCTGTTCTGTGTACTGTAGTTGCATACGCACTTTCCTATATTACAATGTTCTTGCTATCGATGATTACAAGCTTTCCTGTCATGGAAGATTCCTTTATCGAACAAGTTTTAATGTTCCTCTATATTTGTATTCTTTTCAAATCTATCGATAGTATTATAGGTAGATTGCGAAATGATGTTATTGTTCAGGGGAAATATTTGATGCTGATTATTATTATTAGTTCAGTAACGCTATGTCTATTTTATGTGTATATTTGGCAAGGGAGCATGTCAGGATTTTCAGGAGAAACCTTAAAAACCAATGCCATAGTATTTTTAACATATACTATTATTATGATTATAATTCTTTTATATGTAGTCAAAAATGCAGTTAAATCAGCAAAAGTCGAAGCTCAAGACTTACAAATGCGCCAACTCCGTGAATACGTCGGCGCGCTCGAAGCACTACAAAAAGATATGCGTGTTTTCCGACATGATTACGTGAATATTTTATCAGGCATCAATGGTTTCATCACAAACTCGGATATGGATGGGCTTAGTGTTTATTTTCGGACAAAGGTTATTCCGATGAATTCTGATATGGAAATTAATATTTCAAAACTTTCGACTTTGCAGAATCTAGAGGTTATTGAGCTTAAGGGATTGTTTGCTACGAAGATGATTCGGGCGCAGGAACTTGGCGTTGATGCCCAGGTTGAGGTTTATAAGCGAATCGATGAAATGAATATGGATAGTCTTGATTTATGCCGGGTGGCGGGGATTTTATTGGATAATGCGATTGAGGCAGTTGTTGATACGGATGATCCAACTATACGCGTAGCAATTATTCAGAAAAAAGAAGCTATTGTACTTATATTTGCTAATAGTTTGCCGGAAAATTCGCCACCGATTCATCAGTTTTTCGAGGAAGGGTTTTCTACGAAAGGCGATAATCGTGGAATTGGCTTGTCAACTTTGAAGAATACGTTAAAGAAATATCCGAATGTATCTCTGGACACGAAGATAACGCAACATGGATTTGTGCAGGAACTGGAAATCGGCTAACAGGAGGGTGAGGAGATGATAGAGGTTTTTATCTGTGAGGACGAGGTTACTCAGCGAAATGAGCTTGTTAAACATGTTGAGAATTATATCATGATGGAGAATTTCGATATGGAGCTAGCTTTGTCCACAGGTGACCCTGAAGAACTGTTATCTTACGTGCAATTTGGTGGCGAAGGAATGGGTCTTTACTTTCTAGATGTTGACTTGAAGCATCCGCGGCTAGACGGTTTGGATCTGGCGCAGAAAATTCGGGAATACGATCCTAGAGGGTTTATCGTTTTCATCACAACTCACGCGGAGCTTAGTTACTTAACTTTTACCTATAAAGTGGAAGCCATGGATTATATTATCAAAGACGATTTCGACAAAGTGCGCAATCGGATTTTTGATTGTATGAAAAGTGTGGAAGAGCGCGTTGGCAGGGAACGCAAAGAGGTTGGCAAGTTTTTCACAATGAAAACGGATGAGAAGGTTATTCATGAACTCTATGATGATATCTTATTTTTGAGCACATTAAAAACAAAGGCGCGTAGGATTATTTTGCATGCGCAAGATCGCCAAATTGAGTTTTATGGTACGATTAAGGGGCTGGCGGATAGTCTTGACGAGCGTTTTTATAAGACGCATCGGGCTTACATAGTGAATACGGATAAAATTGAATCGGTAAATTATGTCGGTGGTATTATTACGATGGTGAATCAAGAGGAATGTCTTCTTTCTTCAAGGGAGAGTAAGAAGTTCCGTGCGTTTATTCAGAAGCGACGCGAGGATATGGATTAAAAAATCCCGAACTAATCTCTAATCAGAGATAGCTCGGGATTTTTTGTGCTTATTTTAGACCAGCTTTGTTGACTACGATGTCATCAATTAGGCCGTATTCTTTCGCTTCTGCCGCTGTCATGAAGTTGTCGCGGTCTGTGTCGCGTGAGATAACTTCGATTGGTTGACCTGTACGATCTGCCATAATTGTGTTCATACGTTCTTTGATTTTAAGGATGTGACGAGCTGCGATTTCGATTTCCGTAGCTTGACCTTGCGCGCCACCTAGCGGTTGGTGAATCATGATTTCAGCATTTGGAAGTGCAAAACGTTTGCCGTCTGCGCCAGCTGTAAGTAGGAATGATCCCATTGATGCTGCCATCCCCATTGCGATTGTTTGAACGTCCGCTTTTACGAAATTCATCGTGTCATAAATCGCCATCCCAGCAGAAATACTACCGCCTGGTGAGTTGATATAAAGGAAAATATCTTTCTCAGGGTCTTGCGCGTCTAGGAATAGCAACTGAGAAACGATAGAGTTAGCAACGTTATCGTCAATCGCGCTACCTAACATAATAATCCGATCTTTAAGTAAACGGGAATAGATGTCATACGCACGTTCCCCACGGCTAGTTTGCTCGATTACTGTTGGAATTAAATTCATAATAAAAACGCCTCCTGTTTAGGTATATTTCATCTAAAAAGCATGACTTTCTTGCCTTTTATTTCTTACTTTATGATTACATATTACACGATTGGTCAAACTAGGTCAAACGAAAGGCTCGCATGAAATTTTGATATGAGATAAAGCTTGTGTAATCGGGAATTTTCCGCTATAATTATTGATTGTGAGTGTATTAAAAATCCGTCCTCGTGGTGCAACGGATAGCACGTGAGCCTCCGAAGCTCAAAATACAGGTTCGATTCCTGTCGAGGGCATATTTGAGTAAAAAAGAAGTCGTTAAACTGCAGGTAACTTGTTGGTATGACAAGTAATCTAGGCAGTTTAACGATTTTTTGTTTTCATCGTATTACTATGATGTTTCAATCTTTTGTGGCAGAAATTTTTCTTTACTAATAACCCGATTTTTTTGCTATATATTAGGATTTTTTATCATTAAGATATGGTATAATATTTCCAATAGCAATAAAATAAGGAAGGAATGAGTAGCAAGTGGCAAAGAAAATACAGTTACCAAGTGGCCGATTAGCGGAACATGCTAGCGCAATCCAAGCCACGACGAATAATTTAAAACTATAACCAAAGCCGAGTGTATCTTATTCCACAGGTAGCGCACGGCAACTAGTAGAAGGCGCGATGGAGTTTGCGCAAATGACGGCGTCCGTTCCAACTGCGTTTCAAAAAGATACCGCGAATTTGAAAAACGTGGAGAAAGCATTTGTTGCCTCTGAAAAAGCGCTGGGCGATATGCTACGTCAAGGAATCGAATGGGTGGGAAGTAAAAAATAGGTTAGGAGGATACATAGCAATGCAACCAAGACAACGGGAAGAAGACGCTTGGAAAGAACAAATCAAGAACGAGCGACAGTTTGAGGAACTCGAGCAATTATTTTCAAAAGCAAAACGGGCACAGGAAAATGTGCTACATACTTTTCAGGATGCGTGGCAGGGGAACAGGTCACGACAGCGATTAGGACTAGTGGAAGAAACGATGACGGAAGAATGGCAGAAGCGGAAAAAACAAATGTATGCCGTGGATGATGCGATACAAGAATCGCGTCGCGCACACCAACGAGCCAAATTTGCATCGAAGGAGGCTGATGCGCATGCCACGGATTGAGATTGGGGAAGTACGTTATTTTGTGGAGCAGTTTTTAAGAGAAAGTAAACGGTTACGGGATGCGTTGCGAGATTATCGAAAAGCTGTGGCGAAATTAGTGGCGGATGGTGAGATCCAAGGTGAGTTTGTTGATAGCGCGAAAAGCTATTATGAAACGGTACACTATCCTATCGTAGACACGACCATCGAGTGTTTGAGTGAAGCGGATCGGATTTTGAAAAAGTATGTACAGGACTTTGAATCCCAAGTAGATGATGCGTTTGACTCGCGATTGGATTCGGATAAACTGGATGCGCTGTATGCCGAAATCAGACGATCAGAGAATTTATTGGATGACTTCACGCATGCGATGGACTCAATGACGGGGAATTTGAACATCGGGCAACAGATAGGCATGAAGCTAGGACTGGAAACGTCAATGATGCAAATCAAAGAAGAGATCAAGATTTTAGAACGTTATCTGGATTTTGAGCATAGCCATACGAACGTGATGCATGACATTTTATCGCGAATGTATCAAGTCAAGACTGGTGTGAATGAAATCCTAGCTGGAAAAGCGTTCAACGACACGACACACACCTATGATTCTAGCAAAATGCAATTAGGCTGGCTGAATCACTTAGTACCAGAGAAGAAGCCAAAGAAACGTATAATTTTGATGACTACACGAAGACACTAGAAGGCAGCTATTGGATCTTAAGCAAAAATGGTATCACAAATCGCGAGACCGCAGAAGCAAGTATCGCCTATAATGATGGATTAAAAGATGGTACAATTAAAGTAACATCCGAAGAAACTGGCGATTTTATGACGAATTATATGCTGGACGCAATGAAGGGCATCAATACGCTGAATCCTGGTGTGCCGCTGACAAAAATGCAAAGCTTCTCGATTATTTCGTTTGTATTATTAGGTGGCATAACGATGAAAGGCGCAGGTAAAATGATACCTAAAAGTCATCTAGAAGTGGCGCAGAAAAAATTGAAGATAAAAGAAGTGGAGCCTGTTCAGACTATAGAAAATAGATATCCAAATGAACTACAGTCAGGAAAATCATTTGACTATGTTTTAAAAAATGGACAAGTTAAAATTAGAGATGGTATAAATGAAGTTGATTTTGTTGTTGATAAAAGTGGCGTACTCCAAGTAGGTAGAGGGCATTCTTACCTAGCAAATGGCGAGGATGTTTTAGCGGCGGGTAAATTAAAGGTAGATTCATATGGAAATATAAGAAGAATTACTAATGAGTCGGGTCATTATGCACCTACTGTTGCACATGCGAAGAATTATGAGCTGATATTTAATGATGCTGGGATTGCGACTAAAAATTCTTGGTTGGAAATTTATCAATTAGAGTTCACAAATTCTGGATATGTTAATTTAGGGAACTTGAAGAAAATTGAATCTACTAAGCTGAAATAAAGGAGATGATCTCAATGGACAAAGTAACTCAAATGAACGAAGAAATATTTGCTGAAAACTTATTGAAAGCTGCTAGTGAATTAAAAGAAAAAATGGGAATTCATAGCACAGTAGATAAATTTATTATTGAGCCAGTTGAAGAAGTGGGGAAAATGTTGGACGGCGGAGACGAGATGATGAAACGCTTGGTTCTAACAAAAGAAAACATAGGAGATAAGAAACTCTCAGTTAAAGATGTTGTCGGAGTCCTAGGTGGGCTTTTCCCGAGAGCGCCAATATGGATTAATATTTCTTTTATTGAGGTAGAGGAAGAAATGGCGATTTTTAGATTAGACACTAGTTTAAGGTTTAGAAAACCGACATTGTTGAGAAATAGCGAAAGTGGGCATGCACCGTTTAAAGTGATTTGCTAATTTTGTTTAGTGAGGATATTTTTCCTGCTCTATGAAGGCTTGGAATGGATTTAAGTGGATAAAGAAACGAGTGTAGGAAATAATGGTAAGTTTTGACTAAGACATGAAGATTAGGTTCTTTGAAATAGTATTCTATACTCAAAAATTTCTAATTAGCAATAAACACATTTTCATTCTCGTAAGTATTAGCTTTTTAAGAAAATTGAGAAATAATGCGTTTAGTAGTCTTGTTAACAGAGGCTTTGTTGGAGTTAGACATGTTATAAAATATATTATGTTGGGGGAAGAATTGTGTCAGGTGAGAAAAATAGCAAGGATAGCGTTCTTGAAGGTCTTGCTTTAGGTGTTGGCTTTGTTATAGTAGGGGTTAGTCGGGAGTGTAAAATAAACTGTGTAAATAATGAATCTTAGTTCATTGTTTATACAGTTTTTCTTTTTTGATACAATGA
>NZ_CAUYTL010000059.1:0-9450 GCF_963575615.1 Listeria rocourtiae subsp. hofi
ATTTGGTGGGAACCACTTCATAAGAACCGCTTGTGGATTACATGCTCACGTTGTTCGCATGCATATTGAGGTTCTAATTTGGTGGGAACCAACTTCATAAGAACCGCTTGTGGATTACATGCTCACGTTGTTCGCATGCATATTGAGGTTCTAATTTGGTGGGAACCACTTCATAAGAACCACTTGTGGATTACATGCTCACGTTGTTCGCATGCATATTGAGGTTCTAATTTGGTGGGAACCACTTCATAAGAACCACTTGTGGATTACATGCTCACGTTGTTCGCATGCATATTGAGGTTCTAATTCAGTGGTATCCACTTCATAAGAACCTCAACAAAGGGAGGGTGAAACTATCTTAATGAATATCCTACATATCATGGTCGGAGGTCCGGAATCGGAACTTCCTGATCTATCTGTATATGATGCGTCTGTTCCATGGATTGGTGTGGATCGTGGTGCCATTGGTCTTACGGAAAGAGGAATTATACCAATTATCGCAATGGGGGACTTTGATTCTCTTTCAAAAACCGAATTGGAGCACTTAAAAACTATTACTGAAGTTACGGAATTTCCTGCTGAAAAAGATGAAACAGATACCGCAATTGGTCTGAAATGGGCACTGAATCAGAAGCCCGATCTCATCCGTATTTTTGGTGCAACGGGTGGTCGACTAGATCATTTGCTGGCCAACATCATGATGCTTATGCAACCGGAATTCTTGGATGTAATCTCGAAAATCGAACTCATTGATCGCTATAATTATATTAAAATGTACACACCTGGTGAATATTCTGTTTCCAAAATCCAAGATAAAAAATATGCTGCCTTCATCACAATGGCAAATGTCACGAAGCTTACATTAAAAGGATTTAAATATCCGTTAATCGAAGCAAATTATCCGTTTGGAGCCGCGCTTTCTAGCAATGAATTTTTAGCAGAACGGGGTACGTTTTCCTTTCAAACGGGCTTAATTTTATTTATTCAAAGTAACGACTAGAGGAGTATTGCAATGAAAGATAATACAGTTTTAATCGCAAAAAGATCAAAAATAGCCCTGATTATCACGATTATAGGACTTGTTTTAAGTGTTCTTGTACAAATTTCGACATTTATCAATCTCGGAAAAAGTGATGCTAATCCACTGTATAATGCCTTGATGAGCATGACTTATATTGGCCTATTTTTCATGGTTATCGCGGCAGTTGGACTGGTATTTCTCATCAAGAAAAGCTATTATAAAGCTGGACTGACGCTTACTATAACTGGAATTGCCTGCGCTATATTTGTCAATCCGTTCCCTGGAATTGCGATTCTTATCGGAGGAGTTATCACGTCTAATGTCGATAAACTAGAAAAGGGCGAACGATGATGAGAAAAATTTTTCAATCCTTACTATCAATGAGTCTAATTTTCGCGCTTACCGCTTGTTCTACTGCCCCGAATGGATTAAATGATAATAAGAGTGCGAGTCCTGATAAAACAGCGGATGAACTGGCGACGCAGACAATTAAAGCAGTTTTTGACAACAATCAGGTGGGTGTTCAAAAAAATACAGCTGGAAATGAGCCGCTTGACTTGCCATCGTATAAAAGCAACTATCAAGAAATAATGGGATCTAAAGACTACTTATATGGAGCCTATTACCAACGAGACAAAATTTATTATTTGTTTACCTTTCTTGATAACGAAGAATTAGAGAAATTAGAGTTGACTTTGCAAAAAGTGAATGATGCTTGGCAGGTGGTGGCCTTAACTCCATGGGATACGAAAGGAACGAAGTTGACCGAAAAGGAAATCTACAACAAGATAGGAAAAGGAAGAGGCGAGGACGTTCGGATTTTTGAACGCGGTGCTAATTTTATGAGAATGTAGAAGATGGAATCTGGCAAACGTATATCTTGTCAGGTTCTGATTTTTTTATCTAGAAGCTTTTAGAAGCCTTAACTAGGAAATATTTGATATAGTATTTATTAGTGAAAAGTAAATTTGTTTTTCTTACATAGCTCACTTTAGCTAGTTAATGAATCCGTACACTTTCTTGATGCGGGGAAAAAGGAGTAAGTATATGAATCAATCGAAATATCAAATAATTGCTGAGGATATACGTACAAAAATTTTATCTGGGGACTATCCTCAAGATACTACGATTCCACCTGAATTGAAACTGCAAGAGGACTATGGGGTAAGTCGTCACACCGTTCGTCAAGCAATTGCTGTGCTGGTTAATGAAGGGTTATTGCGAAAAGAAAAAGGATCAGGAACTTATGTAGATAATCAATATAAAAAGGAGAATATCCAGCGAAGTAAGCATAAAACAATCGGCGTCATTACCACATACTTATCTGACTATATCTTCCCTTCAATCATTCGTGGTATTGAAACTTCGCTCCGCAGTAAAAATTATTCATTGTTGTTGGCGAGTACAAACAATGATTACGTAGCGGAAAAAGATTGTTTGCAAAAGATGATTGATCAAGGTGTGGATGGTTTAATTGTTGAGCCAACGAAAAGTGCGTTATATAATCCTAATTTAGCCTTATACGTTAGTTTACGCGAACGGGGAATCCCAATTGTTATGATTAATGCAAGATACGAAGAATTAAATATCCCTTACATTTGTGTTGATGATGTTTTAGTAGGTTACTTAGCTACGGAATATCTGATTAAAAAGCAACATAAACAGCTTCTTTTTGTTGCGAAAACTGATGATTTACAAGGAAAGTATCGATTGAAAGGGTTTATTGAAGCTTGCGAGAAGTATGAAATCCGATTCTCAGAAGGTGATGTCATTACTTATACGACAGAAACTCGTGAGCAAGTTATCAATCAAATTTTAGAAAGACTTGCTCAAAAAGATGTGACTGGGATTATTTGCTACAACGATCAAATTGCTAACCTACTTGCGACGGAGTTAATAGAAAAAGGGCATAAAATTCCAGATGATTTTTCGATTGTTGGAAATGATGATTCATCACTTAGCAGAGTTGGTAGCGTTAAATTAACGACTTTGAGTCACCCTAAGGAAGAAATGGGAAAAGACGCGGCTAATTGGATTGTTCGATCAATTGAGACGGGCACTCGAGAGGAGAATATTCGTTACATTCCTGCGCTAATTGAGAGAGAGTCAGTTAAAAGAATAGAAATAAAGTAAAGCGGGGGGCATCCCACATGAGCAGAAGCTGACCATGTGGGATGCCCCAGTTTTTTTGTTTGCGTATACTTTAAGTGACAAATCCGATTAACAACGGATAGAGAAAGGGAGGAAGCTAATGGCCTTGCCCTCTTGATTCTATATACGGACTTCCTCTGTACTTTGTTTCCCGTCTTGTTCGATTTCTTCAAGCGTACGACCGCGTGTCTCTGGAACACAGAAACGGATGAATAATACACCTAGGAAACATATAATTCCAAAAATAGCGAATACGGCTTCTTGAGACATGTAGACAGTCATGATAGGGAATAGCAACCCAACTAGAAACGAACCAATCCAGTTGAACGAGGATGCTAGCCCAGATGCTCGGCCGCGAATGGCTAATGGGAAAATTTCACCAACGATTACCCAAGTTAATGGTGCCCAAGTGCAAGAATAGAAGGCTACATAGATAGAAAGAAAAATGAGCATTGTCATTGGGCTCGCATCAGATTTTACAAACGTATTTAAGATTGCTGGTAAGATGAAGGAAAGCCCCATCACAGCTCCACCAACAGTTAACAAAGTACGGCGATTAAACTTATCGGCAATGATTAAGAAGAATAAGGCACCGAGAACAAGGATGACACCTTGGATGATAGGCCACATGAGCGCTTCACTAGCAGCATGACCAGTTGCTTTTTCAACAATTAACGGAATGTAATAAAAAATGGCGTTGGCTCCTTGGAATTGCTGAAAAGCAGCTACCCCAATTCCAGCGATTACAAGTGCTCGGTAGCGGCCAGATAGAAGCGTGCCCCAAGTAGTTGAATTTGCTATTTGTTCTTCTTGTTTAGCTGTTTGAATAATTTGATCAAGTTCTTGGCCAACTTCTCCTGGTTTTCTAATATAGCTAAGAACTTTACGTGCTTCATCTAGTTTATTCGTTTTTACAAGAAATCGTGGTGATTCGGGAAGCATTAAAACACCAAAGAAAAGAATAATTGCTGGAACCGCTGCCATTCCAAGCATCAAGCGCCAAGCCCACTCCTCGGGAAGCCCCTTTAGCAGGAAATCAATAATGTAGGAAAGGAGCATACCGGAAACTATCATTACTTGGTTGATACCGGATAATCGTCCGCGAAGCTTAGCCGGTGACATTTCAGACATATAAGAAGGAACTAAAGCTGACGCAGCTCCCACGGCTAGTCCGAGTAATACTCTGGATCCGATTAGGAAATATTGTCCGTTGTGCGGAGATATTCCACATAGGATAGATCCAACGACAAAAATAATAGCAGCAATCAAAATCATCTTGCGCCGCCCTAATCTATCGGAGAGTATTCCTGCTACTGCGCCGCCAAATATGGCACCTAGCATGACGGCTGATGTAATCCATCCGATTAGTCCAGCATGTCCGTTTAGATTCCAATCTTCTTGAAGAAATGGCAGTGCACCAGTCATTACTCCAATATCGTAACCGAACAATATGCCACCAAAGGCTCCGAAAAAGTAGATAAATGATGCCGAGATTTTCTTTTCATTTTTCATCTTGCTTTCAACCCCTTCATTTCATAAAATTTAAAAAATACGATTCTGCTTTATGTAAGCATTTTCATTCTACAATATTTGTTCGTACATATCAAGCTTTTTTTATATAAAATTTATAATTCTAGTTGACATGTACGTACAAAAAAGGTAAATTTGAAATGGAAGCGTTACTAAAAATTTAATTCTATCTTGAAGGAGGTTTTTAAAATGAATACAGAAGAGCTAAAGGCCCAAGAGATGTTGGACATTATTGATGGTCGTACATCCTTAGGAATCGAGTTTGGATCAACACGAATCAAGGCTGTTCTGATAGATTCTACATTTAGTGCGATAGCTACTGGAAGTTATGAATGGGAGAATCGATTAGAAAATGGCATTTGGACGTATTCGCTTGAAGATGTTTGGAAGGGTTTACGAATGAGTTATCGTAAGCTGGCAACTGAGGTTTTTGAGAAGTATGGTGAGACGCTTTCTTCGGTGGGGGCCATTGGGTTTAGTGCGATGATGCATGGTTATATGGCTTTTGATAAGGATGAACAATTATTAGTTCCATTTCGAACGTGGCGTAATTCTATGACACAAGAAGCAGAACGGGTATTAACAGAACGTTTTAACTTTAATATTCCACAGCGTTGGAGCATTGCTCATTTATATCAAGCAATTTTAAACAAAGAGGAACATAGGAGCCGAATCGAATATGTAACGACACTCGCTGGTTACATTCACTGGCAATTAACTGCTGAAAAAGTAATCGGGATAGGGGACGCATCTGGAATGTTTCCCATTGATACAGAAACGAAAACGTATGATCAAGAAATGGTCGCTATTTTTGAACAATTAGCCGAAGAAGAAGGTTGTACTTTAAAAGTAAATTCGATCTTCCCAAAAGTATTGCTTGCTGGAGAGGATGCTGGCAAATTAACACAAGAAGGAGCCTATTTGCTTGATCCAACAGGTCATTTGAAGTCGGGTATTCCAATTTGCCCGCCTGAGGGAGATGCAGGAACTGGTATGGTTGCAACGAATAGCGTAGCAAAACGAACGGGGAATGTATCTGTTGGAACGTCAGCATTTGCGATGATTGTTCTGGAAAGGGAATTGCAAGCGGTTTATCCAGAGGTTGATTTAGTAACCACGCCGTCGGGAGAGGTTGTTGGTATGGTGCATACGAATAACTGCTCATCCGATATAAATGCGTGGATGCAACTATTCCAAGAAGTAACGGAGACTTTGGGGTTTGAAATTAGTAGAGATAGATTGTTTTCAATCTTGCTGAGAGAGGCGTTAAATGGTGATCCTGATTGTGGAGGTTTGCTGACTTATGGTTACTATTCTGGTGAAAATATTACAGGAATGAATGAAGGGCGCCCGTTATTTGTGCGTTCGCCAGACAGTCGATTTAATCTGGCTAACTTTATGCGTGTTCACCTTGCTAGTGCATTTGGTGCGATGCGTATGGGGTTTGACATCTTAGAACGGGAGAATATTCAAATTGATACATTAGTTGGACACGGCGGAATTTTTAAAACACCTGAGGTTGGGCAACGTATACTTGCGACGGCTATGAGAGCACCTATCACTGTTTTAAATACGGCAAGTGAGGGTGGCGCGTGGGGAATTGCATTACTTGCTTCGTACATGAAATTTGGTAACGGGGAATCTCTAGCGGAATTTTTGAGGCAAAAGGTCTTTAAAGAAAAGCAAGGTGTGACGCTTAAGGCAACTGAGAATGAGTTAAATGGCTATGATGCGTTTATGGAGCGATATAGGAACGGATTAGCAATTGAGGAACAGGCGCTTGAAAAATTAACTTAGTGGGGAGGAATTTTCGATGTTAGATCATTTGAAAGAGGAAGTTTTTCAAGCTAATTTAGAACTACCAGAACGTGGCCTTATTAAATATACATGGGGAAACGTGAGTGCTTTTGACAGAGAATCTGGATATTTTGTCATTAAACCAAGCGGGATTAGTTACAAGGAAATGAAAGCTTCGGATATGGTTGTTGTTGATTTAGAAAATCGGGTTGTAGAAGGCGAGTTAAATCCGTCATCGGACACGCCGACACATGCAGTATTGTATAAAAAATTCCCAGAAATTGGTGGTATCGTACATACACATTCGACATGGGCAACAATTTGGGCACAGGCTGGGCTTGATGTACCGGTGATGGGGACGACACATGCAGATACATTTTTTGGAGCGGTTCCATGTGTCCGAGTTTTAACAGAAGAAGAGGTTGATATTGGATATGAGCACGAAACAGGAAATGTGATTGTAGATACTTTTCTCGACCGAGGTATCAGTCCGATAGACGTTCCAGGAGTGCTACTTCAAGGACATGGACCTTTTACTTGGGGGAAGGATGCGGCTGATGCGGTCATGAATGCAGTAATACTTGATGAAGTTTGCAAGATGAATTATTTTACAAGGCAGCTGAATAGTTATGCAGAGGAACTACCAAGACGAATATTAGATAAACATTATTTAAGAAAACATGGCAAAAATGCCTATTATGGACAAGGAAATAAAAAGGAGCTGGAGTGAAAATGTTAAAAGTAACGAAAAAAGAGTTTTGGTTTGTCGTAGGATCACAACATTTGTACGGAGAAGAGGCTTTAAGAAGTGTCAAAAAGGATGCAGAAGAGATGGTGGAGACGCTGAATAAAAGTAAAAATCTACCTTATCCACTCGTTTTAAAGGAGCTTGCCATAACGGCAGATACTATCACAGAAATTATGAAAGAAGCGAACTATCGTGATGAAGTTGCTGGTATCATAACATGGATGCACACATTCTCACCAGCTAAAATGTGGATTCGTGGCACAAAATTATTACAAAAACCACTTTTGCATCTAGCTACACAGTTCAATGAGAGTATACCGTGGAAAACGATTGATATGGATTTTATGAACTTGAATCAATCTGCACACGGTGATCGCGAATATGGTTTTATTAATGCTCGGCTAGGCAAACAGAATAAAATAGTTGTAGGTCATTGGAAAAGAGAACATGTAGTGAACGAAATCGCTGACTGGATGGATGTAGCGGTGGCTAACGGGGAAAGTTTTAATATTAAAATTGCACGCTTTGGGGATAACATGAGGAATGTTGGTGTAACAGAAGGTGATAAGGTAGAAGCGCAAATCCAGTTTGGTTGGGTTGTTGACTATTTTGGAATTGGTGATTTAGTTTCAGTGATCGATGCTGTAACTGATGAGGAAATAGACGCTTTGTTTGATGAATATATGCGATTATATGATTTTGAGTATGGTAGTTATGATCAAAAAGTGTGGGAGGCGCATGTGAAAGTACAAGCTCGTCAAGAAATTGGAATGCGTCGTTTTCTTGAGCAGGGGAATTATAATGGCTTTACTACCAATTTTGAAGACCTTTATGGAATGCAACAATTGCCAGGGCTTTCTGTACAGCGATTGATGGCAGAGGGATACGGCTTTGCTGGCGAGGGGGACTGGAAAACGGCAGCAATTGATCGTTTGATGAAAGTAATGGCTCATAATGAAAATACTGGATTTATGGAAGACTACACGTATGAGTTGGCAGCTGGGAAGGAAGCTATTTTGCAATCACACATGATGGAAGTAGATCCTACCCTTGCAGTTAATAAGCCTAAAATTATTGTTTCGCCGCTTTCCATGGGTAATCGTGAAGATCCCGCAAGGCTTGTATTTGATGGGAAAGCTGGCAATGGGGTGGTCGTTTCGATGGCAGATTTCGGTACGCATTACAAACTTTTGGTTAACGAAGTATCGCTATTTGAGCCGAAAGAACCAGCACCTAATTTGCCAGTTGCGCGTGTTTTATGGGAGGTGAAGCCAGGTTTCCATGAAGGCGTTCACTCTTGGATTCAAGCTGGCGGCGGTCATCATACAGTGGTTTCACTTAACATAACAACAGACCAAATACTAACTTGGGCAAGATTAGTAGGACTTGAGACGACAGTGATTAAATAATATTTTAGAATACACAAAGAACAGGATTCCCGTCGTTACTTGATAGGAGTCCTGTTTGCTTTTTTAGACAAAGAAAAAATGCAGCAATCCGAAGACTCTGCACTCATTTTCTTATTAAACACGTTCAACTTTACCCGATTTAAGCGCACGAGCTGAAACCCAAACTTTTTTAGGTTTGCCGTTTACTAAGATACGAACTTTTTGTAAGTTTGCTTTCCAAGTACGTTTGCTTGCGTTCATTGCGTGAGAACGTTTGTTACCAGAACGAGTTTTACGACCTGTGACTACACATACTTTTGCCATCGTTAATTCCCTCCTTACAGAGCTACTTCAAAAAAGCTACTAATTACTATCTATCGCATAAAAATAGCTTTTTGTTTTTCATACACTACAATAATTTATCATAAACTATTCCCAATTGCAACCTCTAAAGCGAAAAACCTGCAAAGAATTTTTACTTGACAGATAGAAAAGCGGAAACAGCCCGTTAGATCCGAAAAAATTTGTTAGGGGGCGCAGTAAAAACCCGCTCTTGGTTTTTGCGGAGGCCACGAAAATTTCGAGGATCTGGCTGTTGGAGCTAGACAGAGTGTGAAGTAGGCACCAAACGAACGCAGAATATGATTTAAGACTTACTAGGAGTAGTATCTTGCTAGTTCATAGAACTTTGAAGAGCGAGGAGTTAGGGATCAAGTGAGTAAGGCAAGGAACGAATACTTTGCATAGCGTATACTGGTTTAATGGTTATGCTAATTTAGCGTCTAAGAGCCACTGGTGGATTACATGCTCACTGC
>NZ_CAUYTL010000060.1:0-8932 GCF_963575615.1 Listeria rocourtiae subsp. hofi
TTTATTGGTTGACTAATCGTAAGAAGAGGATGGAACATCCGTTGATTTGTAGATCAACTTTTGTCCCATCCTCTTTTTTGTTAATAGTTCTCACTTGACTTTCTACATAAGAAGAATATACTTAGTTAAGTAAACTAAATAAAAAGGGGGATGCAGAGTAGTGCATAATTCGGAGGAAGATTTAGGCCAAGCAGTTGTGAAAGCTTTTATGAATTTTAAGCGGGCAGAGCTGCAAAATTTTAAAGTTGCCGGCTTAAAACGATCCGAAACCCGGTTCTTGTTTATGTTACACCAAGGCTTACAGCACTCGAATCATAAGCAGGGCATGAAAGTATCGGATGCAACGGCGATTCTCAGGGTATCAAAACCAAGTGTGACGCAGCAAATTAATGCGTTAGAAGAGAAGAAGCTAATCATTCGAAGCCAAGATCCGGTGGATAAAAGAGCCGCGTATATTCAACTTACGGGACAGGGAAAGGAAGTAGTAGCAGAAATAATTTCAACTTTTCACAAAAATTTTGAGGATATGACGTTATTTTTGGGTAAAGATGAAATGGAGAAGTTAATTTCGCTACTAGATAGACTAACAGAGTATCTCAACAAAAAAGCTGAAAATAAGGAGGTATAAGCAACGTTATGATGAAATTAGTAAAGCGAATGGGTGCCTATAAATGGGGCATTGTACTAGTTTTAATGTTAACATTTCTGCAAGTTCTAGGACAGTTGTACTTGCCCACTCTAATGGCAGATATTATTGACAATGGTGTTGCAAAAGGTGACACGGCCTACATATGGAAAGTAGGATTGCAGATGTTGGGCATTTCTGCTTTGTCAGGAGGTCTTTCGGTCATTATTGTGTACTATGCATCCAAGATTTCGATGGGATTTGGACGCGATTTACGGGACAACATTTTTGGCCGGGTAGAGAATTTTTCGTTGCAGGAATTTGATAAAGTTGGGACGGCGTCTTTGATTACGCGTTCAACAAATGATGTGGTACAAATTCAAAATGTGTTGTATATGATGCTACGAATGATGGTGATGGCACCGATTATGTTAATTGGTGGTGTGATTATGGCAGTTGGCAAAGATGCTAAACTGTCGCTTATTTTTGTGATTGTATTACCTATTTTACTCGTAATGGTCATATTCATCGGTGGGAAGGCGATGCCGATGTTTAAATCACTACAAAAGAAAATGGATAAATTGAACCAAGTCATCCGGGAAGGTTTAACGGGAATTCGGGTGATTCGTGCGTTTAACCGTGGTGATGATGAGTTGAAGAAATTCGATGTGTCTAATGAGGATTACGCAAAAACGGCGGTCGGTGTTAATAGACTACTTTCTCTGATGAGTCCTTTGATGATGTTAATTATGAATTTGACGACCATTGCAATTATTTGGATTGGGGCGAAATTTGTCGGCGATGGTAGCATGCAAGTCGGTGATTTAATGGCGTTTATTCAATATGCAACGCAAATTATGATTGCTTTCATGATGGTTTCGGCTGTGTTTATCATGATTCCGCGTGCGGCGGCTTCTGCTGAACGTATTAATGAAGTGCTGGAAATGGATACGGAAATTCACGATACTAAGGATGCGAAAAATGTGATGTCTCCGGTTTCATTAGAATTTGATAATGTGTCATTCCGCTACGCTGGTGCTGAGAAGCCAGTGATTGAAGGTATTTCTTTTAAGGCGAATGCTGGGGAGACGATTGCGATTATTGGTAGCACCGGGGCTGGGAAGTCGACGATTATTAATATGATTCCGCGTTTTTATGACGTTGCAGAAGGTGCGGTACGCGTGAATGGTCTGGATGTCAGGGAGATGACGCAGGAAGATTTACGGATGAAAATTGGCTTAGTTCCTCAAAAAGCGATGTTGTTTACTGGTGATATTGAACAGAATATGCGCTATGGGAATGAAGCGGCGACTGATGAAGAAATTTGGTCGGGTTTACGGACGGCACAAGCGGAGGACTTTGTTTCGAAATTATCGGAAGGCTTAAATAGCCGTGTCGAACAGGGCGGAAATAATTTTTCGGGTGGTCAGAAGCAGCGTTTGGCGATTGCGCGTGCGTTGATTCGGAAACCGCAGATTTATATTTTTGATGATAGCTTTTCAGCACTTGATTTTAAAACGGACTCGTTATTGCGTGCGGCTTTAAAACCGGAAACGCGCGAGTCGATTACGATTATTGTGGCGCAAAGGATTACGTCAGTTATTGATTCGGATCAGATTATTGTGGTCAACGAAGGTAAAGTTGCTGGAATTGGAACGCATGAAGAATTAAAAGAGTCGAATACGATTTACCAAGAAATTATGAGATCACAACTGTCAGAGGAGGAGATAGCATGAGTCCAGGACCAGGATCAGGTGGACATGGTGGCGGAAGAACCGTGATGCCAACAGCCAAACCTAAAGATTTTAAAAAGTCTTTGTTCCGTTTATTAGGATATATGAAACCACGGGCTATCTCGCTTATTGCAGTGCTTTTACTCGCTATATTGTCAACGATTTTTAATGTTATTAGTCCAAAAGAACTTGGAAAGGCGACGACGGAAATATTTGCAGGTGTTATGTCGCCAGCTGGGATTAATTACGATAAGATTTTTGATGTACTGTTTATTGTATTATTGCTTTATTTAGGTAGTTCGTTATTTAGTTTTTTACAACAATATGTGATGTCGAGTGTGGCGCAACGTACGGTGTATGATATGCGTAAAGAATTAAAGGCTAAACTGAGCCGTTTACCGCTTCGTTACTTTGACACGCGCTCTAATGGTGATATTTTGAGCCGGTCCGTGAATGATATGGATAATATTGCGAATACGCTACAACAGGCTTTAACACAGGCGATTACGGCGATTGTGCAAATTGTCGGTGTTCTGATTATGATGTTGACGATTAGTTGGCAGATGACATTGATTGTTGTCGCGACGGTTCCACTTAGTATTTTGCTCGTGGCAATCGTGGCTAGCCGTTCGCAAAAATATTTTGGCGCACAACAAAAAAACCTAGGTGTGCTAAACGATCATGTGGAGGAAACGTTTGGTGGACATACGGTTGTGAAAGCATTTGGGCAAGAGAAGAAAACACTTGCGAAGTTTGATGTGGTAAATAATGATTACTATGTTGCTGCAAAAAAGGCGCAATTTATCTCGGGTATCATGATGCCACTCATGCAATTTGTTGGGAATATTGGTTACGTAGCAGTCTGTGTCGGTGGTGGTATTTTTGTAACGAATGGGACGCTAACAGTTGGTAATATTCAAGCATTTACGCAATATGTGCAGTTGTTCTCGCAACCTATCTCTAGTGTGGCGAACATCTCAAATATCATTCAATCTACGATGGCTTCGGCTGAGCGTATTTTTGAAGTGTTGGATGAGGAAGAGGAAACAGATATTACTCCAGAAAATGTGGAACATCGTGCAGGAGAATCGGATCGAATTGTTTTCGATCATGTGAAATTTGGTTATACGCCAGATAAAACGCTGATGCATGATTTGAATATTGATGTGAAGGAAGGACAAATGGTAGCGATTGTTGGTCCGACTGGTGCGGGTAAAACGACAATCATCAATTTGTTGATGCGCTTTTACGATGTTGAGGGTGGAGGAATTCGCCTCGGTGGCATTGATACGCGTGATATGACGAAAAATGATGTGCGCGCGAAATTTGGTATGGTATTGCAGGATACGTGGTTATTTAACGGGACGATTGCAGAGAATATTGCATATGGACGAGATAATGTCACGACAGAAGAAGTTATCGCGGCTGCTGAGGCGGCGTATGCAGATGAATTCATTAGACGTTTGCCGGACGGTTATGACACTGTTCTGAACGAAGAGGGCTCAAACATTTCGCAAGGACAAAAACAATTGTTGACGATTGCGCGTGCGATTCTTTCTGATCCTAGCATCTTGATTTTGGATGAGGCAACATCAAGTGTTGATACACGGACAGAATTGAACATTCAATTGGCAATGGGGAACTTGATGGAAGGGCGGACAAGCTTTGTTATTGCGCATCGATTGTCGACGATTCGTGATGCGGACTTGATTCTCGTTATGAACCATGGGAATGTGATTGAACAAGGAACGCATAAGAAATTGCTTGATGAGAATGGTTTCTATGCGGATCTTTATAATAGTCAGTTCGCGAACGACCAAGCCGTCTGAGGTGTGGCGGTGTGTTTTCAACGCTGGGTGTGAAGTGATTAAAAGATTTGAATACTCTTTAGCGCTGCTGGCTTTGGCTGGTGGTGTTTTTTTGTGGTAGGATGGTGGAGAAGTTTCTTTTATGGGGGGAGAATAGGTGTATGGTGAGGATTCATGTGATGGGGGCATCGGGTGTTGGGACTTCAACGCTTGGTAGAGCGCTTGCGAATAGGCTTGGCGTGCCTTTTTTTGATACGGATGACTATTATTGGGAAGAGAAATATAATGTTAAGAGGGAAATAGAGGCGCGATTGGAGATGATGGAGCAAGATTTTGCAGAGCATCATGATTGGATCCTTTCGGGTGCGCTTTCTAATTGGGGGACATCGCTGGAACGGCTTTTTGATGTAGTAGTTTTTTTAGAGGTGCCGCGTGATGTGCGATTAGGGCGTTTGGTGAATCGGGAACAGATGCGTTATGGCGATGCGATTTTGCCAGGAGGAAGTAGGTACGAGGCGCATTTGGAATTTGTTGCGTGGGCTTCGAGATATGAAGATGGTGGCCTAGATGTGCGAAGTAAGAAGCTACATGAAGCTTGGTTTCAAAAGTTAAATTGCCCGGTGTTGCGGGTTACTGGTGATAGGACGGTTGATGAGGAAGTTACGCAGGTTTTGACGGTATTAAACCTCAAATAAATCGACTATTTTCATCTTTTGTCATGTTTAGATATAAAAAAAAGTGGAACCCTATAAAGATAATAGGGGGGATTTTGTTGTGAAAAAAGTGTTTTGTAGTATGGTTGTTATTTTTCTAGCGTTTGGGGTTATTTTTGCAGTTGGAAGTAAGGCAGATGCAGCGACGAATGATGCGCAACGTTTTAAGACAATAGGGGCGAATAAGCAACTTATTTTAGTGACAACGCCGGGTTATAAATCCAATAAGGCAACGATTCAGACATTTGAGCGTGATAGTAAAGGTATTTGGCAGCGTAAAGCATTGATGTACGGCTTTATTGGTAGGGATGGTTTTGCGACAACGATGCGGGAGACAGTGGTTCAAAGTCCACGCGGGAAGTTCACGCTTGGAACGGCTTTTGGTCGCTATGCTAATCCTGGGACAAAGATGCCCTATCGCAAAACGACAACACGTGATGTTTGGGTGGATGATAGCAAGTCGAAACTTTACAATTCATGGCAAGTGCTCCCAGCCAACAATCGCTGGAAATCTGCGGAAAAATTATATCAACCGGCTTACAACTATGCGTTCGTAATTAATTATAATCCGCTTAGAAAACCAGGTTGGGGCTCAGCAATCTTTTTCCATGTATCTAGTAGCTATACGATGGGGTGCACGGGAACCAGTCAAGCCAATGTAGTTAAAATTTTAAAATGGCTAGATCCGAATAAAAAACCAGTGATTATCCAATCGCCAAGAACGGAATTGAGTAGATATTAAGTACAGCAAGACCAAGCCTTCCAAAATTCGGAGAGCTTTTTTTAATTGCTCATCTGTGCGCATCGTTTAGCCTTTTTTAAATTCGGGTATTAATTACCAATCATGAAACGGCGAATGTAGCCGAATTAAAGGAGGAACAAATCATGCGGCCTATTCTGAAATGGATGGTGCTGGTAGTCATGATGGTTCTATCGATATGTGTCGTAACGATAGCACAGACAAGTTCCACAGATTCCTTACGAGAAGCAAATGCACAAACAACTCCCGTTACGGTAAGTAAATATCCGAGCGCATCATCTCTACCAGCGCAAACACCAACCACGGTGATTCCAAAAGTGAGCGCCATGCCTGCTGTAAACCGCGTGCTAGTTATTCTAGTAAGTTTCAAAGACGTGGCAATCAAACAGAGCGAAGCGAGCTGGAATCAGAAAGTTTTTAGTACGACGAGTAAATCAGTACGGCTTTATTATACACAGGCGACGAATGCTAAAATTAATCTCGTTCCTGCCAGTGAAACGTCAGGAACCGCAAATAATGGCGTAGTACGGGTCAAATTGAATCGTAATCACCCACGGACTGGTACGGCGATTGATACGCGTAATCAGTATATTGTTCGAGATGCACTAATTGCAGCGAACGGTTTTGTTAATTTTGCACAGTATGATACGAATCAAAATGGCCGCATTGATGCGAGTGAGCTTCATGTGATGACGATTGTAGCGGGGCAAGAGCGAGCATACACAAACACAGCGGTCTCAGTTTGGGGACATATGTGGGGAATGAACGGGAATATCACACCAAAGCTAGATGGTAAAACGTTTTTCACATATACGCAATTTGGTGAAATGCACGGTACACATATGGCAACAATCGGTGTGATTGCGCACGAGCTTGGACATGACCTTGGTTTGATGGATCTATACAATACAAACGGTTCAGGAAGTGGCCTTGGAACTTACAGCTTAATGGCAAAAGGTGCTTGGGGAAAACAATCTGGTGACAGCTATCCAGGTCAAACACCAATTCTTCTAGACGCCTATTCTAAGGTTAAAATTGGTGCTGTGACACCGCGTGTTGTCAGTACAACGACATCTTCTACCCAAATGGTTTACACAGGAACGACAATTTTGCGAATTAATACAAGTTCTCCGAGAGAGTACTTTTTAATCGAGAATCGGCAATTTATCGGCTTTGACCGTGCGTTAATCGGCAAAGTGTACAAAGGCGGTATCGCTATTTATCATGTGAATACAAATTATAGTGGCAATCAAACTATAGGTAAACAAATGGTGACATTGAAGGAAGCGAATCAAGGCATTATTGGTTACTCCCAGTTGAATAGCGGTAGCACTGCCATGTCTGATGCGCTTTACTACGTCGGCACGGGATCTAGAGGCAAAGCACAGCAAATCTATTTGAATAATCGCACAAATCCATCGAATCGTCTTAGTAATGGAGCCTATCCGAATTTTTCTTTCAAAGTGAACTCTAAGCCGGGTAACGTCATGTCTGTCAGAATCGGTCCAGCCTACCCAGTAACAGCAATCACATTAAATCGAAGTGGTGTCTATATCAAAAAGAACACTGCTTTCCAAATGCGGGTTACTATAGCACCGACTAATGCTTCAAATAAAGGAATCGCTTGGACAAGCTCGAATACTAAAATTGCGACAGTAGACGCTAAGGGAAAAATAACTGGTAAAGTAGTCGGGACAGCGATTATCACAGCGCGGTCATTAGACGGTTCTAAAAAAGATACTGTGCTCATTAAAGTAACGAATTAAATCAACTTGACATATTTGAAAGGTACCTTTATAATGATAAATAAAGGTACCTTTCAAATATGTCTAATGACAAAAACAAACTAATGGAGGAATTACAAATGAGCGAAACAGAAAACAATTTGATGAAACAATTCATCCAATTTAACCGGATGTTGCATCACTATCAAATCCATAACTTGCGTGGTGCTGGACCTTTAGGAAACCCATATCGCGGTCAAGGACGAGTATTAGCGATTTTAAAAATGAAACCTGAAATCACACAAAAAGAATTGGCATATTTACTCGATATGCGGAACCAGTCTTTAGGTGAGCTGTTGGCAAAGCTGGAGAAAAATGAATACATTACGCGTGAACCATCCGAGGAAGATCGCCGCGTGATGAATGTTAAATTGACAGAGGCCGGCGCGGAAGCAGTAGAGCAGAGCAAGGATAATCAGACCGATTACAATAAGATTTTCGATGTGCTAGATGATGAAGAAAAGGCGAATCTGCACGATTATTTACACAGGATTACAGACGAGCTTGGAAAAGCATTAGGCGATATGAGTGAGGATGAAGGCTTTGACGATCCCCGCTTGCAAGGACGTGGCGGATTCCCTGGCTTTGGCGGAGGTAGACCACGCGGTGGAGGCCACGGCCCAGGACACAGAGGTCACCATTGCGATCCAAGATTTTCCCACGGTAGATACCCAGATTTTGGTGCCATGCGCAATGTAGATTATTTTGGACATGAAGATCATAGATAAGCCTTTTTAAGCAAAGAAAAAAGGGTCTGAACATAACCCAAATAAATCGGCGACAAGCGCTCGCATTCAGGGGATTTGGCGGACTTCCGGTTCTCACATACAGTCGTATGCTCCGCTTCCGGCTTTCACCAAATCCCCTGAATACAAACGCTTTCGCTCGATTTGTGTCAAGCAAGATTCACATCCTACTCAAAAAAAAGGATGTGTGATATCTTGCTTATTTTGCATGAAAATGAGTTTTTCCCGTCCTCTTTCTTTTTATTTTGGCGGCCTCATAGAAACCGGCTTATCTAGAATTTCTTTCATAATGATTGCTTCCTGCATTTTTCCGCGGACACGTTTTTTTGTAGCGGTATGGCGATGATGCATACGTGTCACATTAGTATCAGCATTTGAGATTGCATCTTTAATCACTGTATCTTTATAGCCCGATGGTTGGGGCTTTTTAGCAGATGATTTTTTAGATGTAGATCGTTGTTTTGGCACATTTGGAAGGCTAGGTTTCTCGTCCTTCTCTTTTTCCGTCTCCGCCTTTTTAAAATAGCTGATGAGCCCAAAAAGAATACCAATGATAACGATAGCAGTACCGAACCAATCACCAATATTAGCAAAAATGCTATCCATTTTCGTTACACCTTCTTTCTGAAACGACGATGCCACTAAACTTATTTGTCTTCTTTTGCAATAGCTTCTTGTATTGTTGGGACTGTTCGAATAGAATGAGTTACAGTCCCAATATACATGAGAGCAAAGCGAGCATGTAATCCATCAGAGACTGTTC
>NZ_CAUYTL010000061.1:0-8027 GCF_963575615.1 Listeria rocourtiae subsp. hofi
TTTATTGGTTGACTAATCGTAAGAAGAGGATGGAACATCCGTTGATTTGTAGATCAACTTTTGTCCCATCCTCTTTTATTTTACCGAAAAGTGTTCATGTAGCCAGTGCAAACCAAGAGTTTCTATCTCGTCTAACTGTTCCATAAAGCCGTGATCTGCGCCGTCTAGTTCCATTATTTTTGTCCCTGCTGGAAATAGTTTCTCGCCTTGTTTTGTAATTTGTGCGAGCTCTTTTTCCAAATCGCCTTCTGTACCGTGAATAACAAGAATCGGGCAATGAACGTTTTGTAAAATTGCAGCTTGATCCATATGATTAAAATCTGCCAACATCTGCTTATCTAAAACAATCTCTGTGCGCCAAGGATCATCGACATAAAAAACCGCGCTACCGTTACACTCGCATTGCGCGACCTGTTCTTCTGAAAAATCATCGACATGTTGATAGGCAATAGCACCAGTAACTGGACCTGTTAAAACCATCGTATCAATATCTGATTCGTAGCAAGTCAGTGATAAACGTCCACCAAGACTATGTCCCCAAAATGCGAACTTTTTCATGCCGAGTTCGTGACTATATTTTTTAGCCGCTCGTAAATCCGTGACTTGTTTTGCAAAATGAATGGCTGTATCATCGCTTTCTCCGTAGCCACTACAATCATAGGTTAGCACGTTATAGCCGTTTTGTTGTAATTTTATGGCGAAACGATCAAAACGCCCGCTTGACGATTTATTCGATAGAAAACCATGCGTCATAATGATGATAGACTTTGAAGGAGCTGCATAAAAATGACCAACTAGCGTTAATCCAGCTTCGTTTTTGAAAGTGATTCGTTCCATTTTTAAACCTCCTTGCGATACCCAAGTGAAATACTATGTTTTAACTGTAACGCCAAATGAGTATTTTTTCAAGTAATAATTGCTCAAAAAGGGATGTTTTTGCTGTTTTTATGGGATGGGAACAGGGTATAATGGGAAGGAGTAGAATGAAGGAGAGTGATACATAATGGGAAAAGCGATGTTGATTGTGAATCCTTCCTCTGGTAAGGAGAAGGGGAAAGTATACAAAGATCGGGCATATCAAGCATTGTTGAGGCGTTTTGACGAGGTTGAGGTGAAAGAGACGCAAAAAGGTGGGGACGCGACGGAATTTGCCCGAGTTGCAGCTGATAATAATTATGAAGCGGTTATTGCGATGGGCGGAGATGGTACGCTAAATGAGGTTATCAATGGTATCGCAGAGAAGCCACATCGCCCTGCATTTGGTTTTATTCCATTGGGAACGGTGAATGATTTGGCTCGTTCTCTTGGTGTTCCATTGCGACCGGATCGTGCGATTAAGGCATTGGAAACAGCTCGGAAGCGTTCGATGGATATCGGGAAAATTGGCGATACATATTTCATGAATGTGCTGGCTGCTGGTATGATTGCAGAGGCTGTTGACAAGGTTAGCGTTGAACAAAAAACAAAATTCGGCTCCGTTGCCTATTTTGCGGAAGGGTTGAAAGCTTTTGCACGTCATGAATTGTTGGAATTTGAAGTGAAGTATGATGACGGTGAATGGGATGGCAAAGCAGGGCTAGTTATCGCTAGTTTGACGAATTCAGTCGGTGGCATGGAGCAATGGGCTCCAGAGGCCGAGGTAGATGACGGACTGATTCATGTTTTTATTTTGACGAAGCTAGGTTTGATTGATGCCGCTAAAATATTACCACAAATTGCGCTAGGTACATTGAAAAAAGCAGATGGGGTTATGTACTTCTCTACCACAAAACTGGAAATTGCCTGCACGGACCCTGATGTAAAAGTCAATGTTGATGGTGATTCAGGAGATACCTTCCCGATTGCGATTGAGGTTTTGCGTGAACACTTAGATGTTTTAGTTCCGACTAAATAAACAGGCGATTTTATATGCTGAAGCGCTTTGATTCCAGCATATAAAATCAACCAATTAACTCTGTAATTTTTTGAAGAATTGCTGTTTCTAGCAGGGGATGATAGTGAAATGATTCGCAAAGAACAGTTTCGCAGTCGGGATATAATTTCTGTAGATGTAGCCGTTCTTGGTCAATCGCGACAACATGGGCACCAGTGAATAGAAAATAGGGAAGAATATATATTTTGTCGAACTGTGTGATTAGATTTTCTAAAACCTTTGGATAACATGGCTCACCCTTTATTTCACTGTGAAAAACGGGGAGATGTAGCTGTTTTTCTAAAAGATGCGATACGCTGTACAGACGATTAGCAGGCTCACTGTCGCGTTCGCTTCCGAGCCCAACGAGCAAGACAGCTTTTGATTTTGTGAAATTAATATTGGTTTGTAGTATTTTTTCTTTGGCTAATGCAATTATTTCTGGATCAAAGCCAAATGTTTTGGTCATTTTTATTGTAATATCTGGATGCTTTCTTGTAAGGGAGTCAAGAATTTTAGGAATTTCATATTTGATGTTGATTGCTGAAAATAGAAATACTGGGACGATGATGAGCTCGTCTGCACCGGTAGCGATAGCCTTTTCACAGGCAATTTCTATAGTGGGATAACTCATGCTAAGAAAACCTAATTCTTGAATCGTTTCGGGTCTTTTCTTTTTAATCTCGGCAATAAAAGTGCGAAATTCTGCATTGCCTTCAGCTAGTTGTGTTCCATTGCCAATATAAATTATTGCGCGCAAAATGATTAGCTCCCTCCGAAGTGATGTCTTCCACTGTTGTATACTTTATATTTTAACTTGCATAGAGGTGGAAGCCAAGCTGTTTTGACAAAAAATATTTTTAAATGTCACCAAATTGTGAACGAATATGGCGATGTAATGAATGTCGATAAATCATGAAAAATAGATGTGGAGGAAACAAATTATGGGTGAGTCGCTAGATGTAATCTACAAAGGGCTGGCGAATTTGAAAAATGGATTCAAGCCGATTCCTGGTAAGCTTTACGTAACAAAAGAATATCTAATTCACAAGCCAAATGACTATTTTGCAGATGATGTCATGATTTCGTTTGAAGATGTGGCGCGAATTGAAGGTATGATGACGAAGATTTTAGGGCGCGATATGTTAGCTAATTTACTTGAGGTGGAGATGAAAAAAGGGGAAAGGTTCCAATTCGTGATTAATAAACAGAAAAAATGGCTATTGGCTTTGGAGAAAGTGCTCACAGAACGAGGCGAAGCGGAAAAATTAGTTTGCAATAAATAAAATAGATGAGGCCAAGACAAAACTCATTTTCATACAAAATAAGCAAGATATCACAAATCCATTTTTTCGAGTAGGATGCGAATCTTGCTTGGTATAAATCGAGCGAAAGCGTTTGTATTCAGGGGATTTGGATTGGATCAACCGCTCGCTTTGTTCACGCTTATATTGGGACTGTAACTCTTTTTATTCGAACAGTCGCTGATGGATTACATGTTCGCTTTGCTCTCATGTATATTGGGACTGTAACTCATTCCATTTCGAACAGCCCCAACAAATGCGAGCGCTTGTCGCCGATTTATTTGGGTTATGTCTCAGCCCCATCTATGTTTCTGCGTGTACTTGATTAAAGTTTGCAACGGCACCGATTAGGTTGGCATCATTTCCGAATTTACAGGAGACGAGCTTCGGTGCTACTTTTGCAATTGTGATTTTCTGCAGGAGAGTGTCTAGCTGTTCTTGGATGGCTGGAAGGAAATCTGCGCGTTCGCTTACCCCACCACCAATGACGATAAGTTCAGGGTCGTATACATATTGTAAGTTAAAAATTCCTTTTGCAAGGTTGCAGAACATGCTATCAATTTCTTCTGTAGCTATTGAGTCGCCAGCATCTTTTAATTGGAAGGCTTCGATACCGGATAGCGATGGTAAGCCTTTTCGTTTTGCAATGCGTGAGGCGGCGTTAACAGCAGTTCCTGTATCGCTTAGATTTTCTAGTAGGTCATTCATGATCATATAGCCGAATTCGCCACCGTGAAGGTGAGCGCCGGCGTGGATTTTGCCATTTTTAATAACGGCTCCGCCAATGCCTGAACCGACGATGATAAAGAGGATATCGCTGGCTTTTTTTGCAACGCCGAGCCATGTTTCGGCCAGTGCTGCGCAATTGGCATCATTTTCAAGAGTGATGGGTAGCTCTAATTGCTCTTCTAGTAGTTGCCGAAATGGAAAATCATGAATATAGGGAATTGCACTGGCACCACCTATGATACCGCTTTCGTTATTGACGGCTCCTGGACAACTAAAGGCGATACCAGTCAGTGTATAAGATTTGTATGTATTTTTAGTCGTTTGTAGTTGTTTTATGAGTGTTTCGAGGGTGTCAGGGGTTTTGAATTTCCCTTTGGACACAATTGTTCCATCTGGCTCTATCACGGCGTATTTGACTGCTGTACCGCCCATATCGAATGCTAATAATGTCATGGTTTCTCGAACTCCTTTTTGGTGAATTAAATCAAGCATACGTGTATTTTTAGGAAAAAACAAGTATAAAGAAAGTCAAAAAATATTTTACAATTATATTACAAAGTGTTACAATTATGTCGTACTTATTTAGAGCAAGGAGGAAATAAAATGCATGTGAGCCGAACAGAGAGGGCGCGTAAGAAACGTAAAACACGGCGTCTAGGAATTATTTTTACAGTCATCGCTTGCTTTTTATTTGGGGGATTAGGAAGCGCGTATTTATTTATACAGGCGCATTCTAAGGTAACAGCAAACGAAATGAGTATGAATGAGGAGTCGACGGCAAATGTGAAGACCAATATCGTGATTGATCCACACGCCTCGCTCAAAACAAAAATTGACTCACTTTTGAAGCAACACCAATTCAATGGGACAGCTTATATTGTGAAAGATAATAAAGCCATTATCAATCAGGGCTATGGTTTGGCAAATAGAATGACTGGGGAAGCCAATACGAGCCAGAGTTTATTTTTTATAGGCTCGATGGAAAAAGCGGTGGTAGCGACGGCCATTATGCAATTGCAAGAAAAAGGGTTGCTGAACGTAGAAGATCCGATTGCTAAATATTTCCCAGCATTCCCTAATGGGCAAAACATCAAAATTAAGAATTTCCTTGGGCACACATCTGGTATAGCGGGGCGCAAAAAAGGAAACCAGAAAGTGACTTCCCAGCACATAGTAGAAGAGATAGAGGCAGCAGGGATTAAGCAACCACCAGGTAAGTGGGATTATCAAGATGATAATTATGCGATGATGGGTCGTCTTGTTGAATTAGTGTCTCATCAGTCTTTAGAGGCCTATTTAAGACAACATATTTTAGTGCCAGCGGGTATGAAAGAGACCGGATTTGGTGATTCATTTTTTACACATCCTAATGAATCGATGAGCTACAAACTAAAAAATGGCACATTGACGAAAACAAGCTTTGTTCAGGATACCTCACAACTATTTGGGGCAGGAAATATGTATATGCCACCGAAAGATATCTATCTGTTTAATAAGGCGTTAACGGATGGGAAATTGGTGAATCAAGCTAGTTTGGCCAGTATGTTGCGTGCAGGAGCAGGGGACTATGGTTATGGGTTCTACACGAGGTCAAACTTTTATATTTCTCGCGGTGTACTGTATAATTATGAGACAATAAACAGTTTTTCTAAAGATTATCAAGATGCAGTCATTATTTTTTCAAATGTGCGGATGGAAAAAGACAATGGTGCACTTGTGAAAGAAATTTATAGCTTAATACAGTAAAAAAAGATGCGATTTGCCAATTTCATGCTATAATATACGAAAGCGAAAAAACTTCAGGAGGAATTTTTTAGTGGAAATTAGGATTCAGAAAAAGCTTGCGACTGGGCAAGTTAGATTTGAAAGTGATTTCGGCACGTGTGAAGGAATTTGGAATGATGACGAGCCGGAGTCAAATCGCAAATATACTGTAGAAATTGAAATACCACAGCATTTGACGGCGGCGCAACTGGCAGAAAGCGACGAGAAGCATTGCATTTTGGAGAAGACAGAGGATGCGCATGTTCACGTAGTTGGACAGTTAGAAGACTATGAAGAGGACGGTTTTGCCGTTTTGCGATTAGAGGACAGCATCATTTGTTTTAATACGCAATACGACGAACAAATCGAAGCCTTGCACGGGAAATTTATTGAGTTTGAAGTAGAACGGATTCACTTGAGTAAAGTGGGAATTTAAAAAAGTAGCGTTTGGATATTATGCCCAAACGCTACTCTTTTAGCTTTTTTCAGTGAAAATTTTCAAGATTTGTTCCAAGTCTTCCTCATTTCGAACGAATAGAAGTAGGCGTTGACGGCCGGTTTCGATAACCAGTACGCCGTCTTCAGATAGATTAATGCGCTCCATTTTTTTATATTCAAAGAAGAGCAGGGCATAGAAGAAACCGTGTTCTTTGAATATAACGCGACCTTTTCTGATAAAGCAAATATAGAAGAAAAGGATACCTAGAATGGCTAACAAGACAGATGTGGAGACTGGCCCATGCCGCAAGAACGCATTCGAGATAAACAGCATCGTAATCAGACCGACGAATATGTATCCATCCCATTTTCCTCGCGAACGAAGCGGGACACTGAGAACCGTTTTACCTTTCCAAAAATGAAGAACTACGCCATCATAAACGGAAAATAAAAACGCGCCGATTATCATGACAATGAGGAAAATATTTGTTGCATCCATACTCATTAATTTACACCTGCATTCATAAAATTTCTCCCCTCATTGTATCATTATCTACCTTAAAAAGGAACAGAATCACATCGCTAATTCGCGTATTTCTTAAGGATTCCCCGCTAAAAGAAAAATGTGCTTGTGAAATAGCGAATCACATACTATAATGAGGAGTCATTAGGTTTGTTGCAACATGGAAAAGGGAGGAAAATAAAAATGAAAAGGCTATCAATTTTAGTTATCGCGCTCGTCTAATCTTAGTGACAGGGGATACGGAGCTTGCAGTGAGCTGGCAAGATGATAACATTTCACTAAACGACTTAACCGAGCCAAAAGAAGACTTTCAAGATTATGAAGGTGGCGTTAGCCTGGCATCTTACAAAAAAATTGTGGAAGAGTAATTTCCAAAAGATTATGGAGTAACTAAATTCCCAGCGAAATTAGTAAATTCGAAACAAAAGAATCAGGATTTACCTACTTCAATCGTCTATATCTCATAGAAATGGGAGACTTTTACTTACAAGTTTTAGAATACGGACCAAAATCAAAAATGGATAAATACCATAAGGAAGGGGAACAAGTAGTTCAGTCAATTCGAGAGCTACCAGAAAAACCGAGTACGCAAAATAAGCAATTAAAAGGGAGCTTAATATGAAAAAATTTCTAATTATTTTGGGAGTAGTTATCATTGTAGTAGGCGGAGCTTTGATATACTTAAATTACATGAATTATTGGCCGTTTCAAGGAGATAAAATAGCTGGTGTTCCGGATGGTGAAATCAAAAATATCAACGCAGATACAGTAGATGTGAAGACTGATCCACAATCCTTACTGTTAGCAGCAAGTGGTACGGTAGATTATAATGTGAAAGCGGAGAGTGTGAATGTTTACTTTGATGTGTTTAAGCGTGATAAGCGTGTTATCCATGAATTGATAACGATGACCGGTAGTGATGGAGAGACAGATTTAAATGGGCATCTTCTATGGGCAATACCGGGTTTTGAGGTATTCAAACCAACAGAGATTCGAGCAAAAATTGAGCATGGTGGGGCTATTTCGCAGGATAATTATATCATTCCAAAAGGAATTTTTGGAATGGAGGCAGCAAGCACAGCACAAACACAACCATTTGATGATGGGAAAATAGAAAAAGGGAAACAATATATGTTGCAAACGTGGCTGTTTAATAAAGAACCGATGGAAAGTAACGATCAAGATTTTTCTAAAGAGGCTTTAAGAGATAGAGAACAAACTGCCATCCTTTACATCGTTTTCAAATGAAAAAACAGGATTTTCCAACAACGGAAAATCCTGTTTTTTGTGCGCCCAGCATGCGCAAATGCTAGGTGGTGAAAGTCCACTACAGGCTTGGCAGTAGGAACTGTTAGCT
>NZ_CAUYTL010000062.1:0-7787 GCF_963575615.1 Listeria rocourtiae subsp. hofi
TGATTGATTAGCCTCATTTTGACGTGCTTGCTCTTCTGCTTCAGCCGCTAGTTTCGCATCTAGTAATTCTTGGGCTTCGTCTATCCATTTTTGTAATCCTTGTCTCGTTTGCGTTGTTGTTGAGGAGGGTAAGTTGTCTACCATTTCTTGGACTGCATCAATAATTGCTTGCGTTGTTGTTTCTTTAATCTCTTTGGTTGCTGGGTTACCATCTTTAAATAAATGCAAGACTACTTCCAAAGTCGCTGTTTCTCTCTCCATATCTAAATACCTATTTGCTTGGTCTATATCTTTTTGTAACGCTGCCTTTACTGTGCTATCTGTTACTTTGTCTACTAGCTTTTGCGCGGCATCTACTGCTTCCTGGTCAGTTGTTAATCTGATTCGCTTCGTTGGGTCATTTTCTTCAAATAGATTATTGACTGCTGTGCGGGCTTCTTGTTCAAATAAACTAGCATTAACTAATTCTTTTTGGCCAACAACAGAGCCCAAATAAGTATTATACAACCAGAACTCTTCATCAATAGCTAGGTCACTAATCCATATATCACCATTTAAAGTGCTATTAATCGCGTTTCCTGACTGCAGTGTCATTAATGTTGACTCTCTTAATGCTATCGTTATATCTGCATCTTTGTAACGATTATCTTTAAACTTAATGTGTAACTTTCCATTTTCGAAGTAATATGATTCAACAATTTCAATTATTAATAATCTATTCGCCTTCATAAAATCCCGTGCGAGAGCATCTTTTTCTGACGAACTAGGAAGCTGCCCCGTCTTCTCAGCAACATAATTTATTTGTTCGAATGTTAAACTCGGAATAACTTTAGAACTCGCTGGATTTTGATTGACAAAGAATGCATTAACTAGTTCTCGCACCTCTTCCAATGTTACAACAGAGTTTTCAATTTTTCCTTCTACTGGACTTGCCATTGTATTAAATGGGACTGCACTTAAGCTTGTAAATGCGATTGTGCTTACTGCTGCAATTTTTAATGTTTTATGCATAATTTTCGATTTTTTCTTCATTTTCTTTGTTTCTCTCCTTTTATTTAATTTGAAATTAACTCCCCTAGATCTTAAGCTACAAAATATCCTCCTACATATCATTTAAGTTTTTTGGGGAATGGGAAGTATACTTATAACCCATTCGGAAGCCCTTCTGAAAAATGCCACCATATTCTTGAGCAAGCATCTTTAATTTGGAGCTCTTATTTAGTATAGAACGAGATGATTTGCTAATATATAACTAAAAAATACGACTTTGCAAAAATATTACAACCTGTTCTGATACTTTTCTTGCTGAATTTACAATTTTATTTACTGAACTATTGCTATAAAAGGGATTCCCTTATTCACAAATTTGACTTTTTTGTGTGTAAAACAGGGCTTTTATCATCATTTTTATACAAACAACTAAAACATATGTTACAAATATAGTGGCGTTTCACTTGATATTCCGCAATTTAGATTAATAAAGTAAAATTTTTTCTTTTTTCACTCGAATTATTTCATTTGATTTTTCCAATTTTTCTAACTTCATTTTTGCGGTACGCGGTGTTACTTGGCAACATTTAGCTAACAATTTGTAGTTAATTATTTTAGGAATATAGTAACCCTCTGGACCTCTTTCGGAGAGTCGTTTAAGGATATCTGTTACTCGTTCTTCACTACTTTTCGTTAGCATATTCGAGTATAAGAAAAACTGTTGCTCTTGTTTTTTCAGAATATCAATAAGTAAATCCGCGAAAAATGGTTGTTTAGAGATTTCTTGTAACACAACGTTAGCATCGTAAATAACTAGCTCGACTCTCCCTAAAGCAACGTACTCATAATCATCGTCTTGAAAAACATTACGAAATATAAAATCCGATTCTCGCCAAATTGCGGTAACAACCGTTTTTTGTTCTGCACTACTCATTTGCTGCAACAGGCAGCCTTTCACCACATGAATAACTTCTCCCGCACTTGGTAATATTAGATGCTGGTTGTTGTCTAATTTCTTTATATAGTAAAATCCTATATGTTTTTTCCCCATCTCCGACAAATCTAGTAATGAAAGTAACAGATTGGGTTCCCTCGGTAATAATTTATGAATTGTCAAAAAATCCAATACTTCTCCTCCTCCTCCATATCTAGCATACACCCCTCTTATCTAAACTCCCATAAGCGAAAAAGAGCTTTTTTCATATTTCTCCTTTAAAAAATGCAACTTTTTGTTTAAAAGTTATCTTTATATCATGAAAAATAGCTTGAAAACTACACATTTGAACCGCCACATATTCGTCATATTTATATCACTATGGGGAAAATACAGCTTGCAAGGCTCATTCAAAAAATCGCCATAATTTCTACCTAGTTATAAAACATTGCTATCACGGTGTTTTATCATTTCTCGCAAGCTCTTTTCCAAAACAGGTGCGCTTTATCTCACATTTTCAGTGAAAATGGCTCTTTTATTCAGATTGTAGTTCATAAAAAAGCGCTTTATTATTAAATGGTAGGACATTCCAACACAAGTTGCCATGCTAGAGTGTCACTTTTCATGGAGGTCAACAAATCGGAGCGGGCTATTTGAATTGATAGGCAACATATTTTGATAATTATGTATAAAAAATTTAAAAAAGCGGGGATTTCGAATGAAAAATAGGTATAAAAAAGGAATAAGCATCATTATTTTAAGTTTCTTTTTAACAATGTTAGTTTTACCAATTGCAACATATGCAACAGATTCTAACACACATTATGTACACGACACACAATCAAATCAACATGAAGACATTCACACGATTCACGTACCAATTCAAAAGCAAGAACGAACGGAAAAGTTAGATTTAGTCATCGTGCAAGATCTTTCTAGAAGTTTTCAATTGCAATTTCCTGAGGTGTCTAATAAGTTACAGGAAGCGCTAGACTTACTTAGCCCTGTTTTAGATAGAGTCTCGATTGTTGGTTATACATCGATTAAAAGTAGCGAAGCGTCTGATTCCGTCCTTTTTAATGATCCACGAGCTATTCATAAAGTTGGTAATGAAGGTCGTTCAGATGAATACTACAACATTTTACTAAAATCTCCATTACAAAGTGATGCAAACGTTGCAAAACAAGTATTTAAGGACATCGAAGCTAATAATTTATACGGCAACGGGACGCCTACTGCTTTTGGGGTCAATGAAGCCCTCAAGTATTACATGGAGCAAAAAAACGATTCACCTAGCAAAAAAACGCTATTCCTCGTTGTTACGGATGGTTTTCCAAATGGGGATATTGACGGTCAAGCGCTTGTTCTTTCAAAATCAATGCATGAACTGCTAGGGCCTGATACGGGTATTTTAAAAGCATTCAGCAACATTCAGCAACACGGTTTCCATTCGTCCTTTGCTTTATGGCAAGATAGCGTCGCACTGAAAAAAGATTTAAGCGAAACCGTTTATGACAATTTTAACAACTATTTAGAAGAACATATGCCTCAAGCTACTACCGAAAAAGAATTTTATTTTAATATGACAAATCAGAAAAATACCATTGCCGATTTTGCGAACACGACAAAAGGCATTGTCCAGACCCATTTAAATGAAGAACTTTTATTAACGGAGAGAATAAGTGATACTGCGGTGTATGTAGAAGGCAGCGCGGAAGTACTTGATACGAGTGGAAATCCGGTTCCAATTCCAGCTCCTTATGAACAGCCGATTGTTAAAAACAACGAATTTTCTTGGCAGCTAGATTCGCTTCCACCTGGGGAATATACAGTTTCCTTTCTACTATCCACTCCAAAAACAGAGATAATAGAAGCCCGCATAGAAGCATCAGATTTCACAATGTTTGTTAATGATTCGTTTCATCCAATCGATACAATTTCTCCGAATGCAATCGATTCTATCGGAAATAATCTGACTCCTCAATTACGAGTAGCGAAAAATACAGTAGATGTCACAAAACCAGATGTATACTATGTTACTTATACAATTGATGCACCTGAAGACGACGAACACAACCATCCTTTAATCGATTTTGGTGAAATTATCTTCTACGACCAATCGACACAAGCATTACACCCGCTAGACTACCACAACTCCATGAATGCGATTCCGACTGAAAAAACGGTGACTGTTACAGTTTTAGATAACCCTATTCAAAATACTCCAGAAAATGATGTACCAGAAATAGCGGAACCGCAAAAACCTAGCATTCCCAATAAACAAACACCTGAAATAATAGCGTCTGACACATTACAAATTGATCCTATCGTAGCAACATCAAAGGCTGGTGATAAAAAAATTACACGTATAAATAAAGAAAGTCACTCAGGAATACTTCCTTCACTTGGTGATAATGCAAATTGGTTCGTTGGATTTTTAGGAATGGCGTTACTAACAATTTTATGGTTTAGAATAAAAAAATAATGATATAAAACCTACTAAAAATAGTAGGTAAGAGCACGGACATGGCCTTGCCTACTATTTTTTATAGTAGTTGTGAAGTATAGATCGATCGGCCTCTTAGGCTTCGAGCACGGACAAAAAACAGATCTACTTTACCACTTTATCAAGAATCAGGTTTAAGTATGTTGGATCCTTGAGATCGTATATAAGAAATTGGAATCGATAACGTTTAGTAAAGCACTTCGATAAAAAGGAAGGAGTAGGTAAACATGCAGACAATTATTACATTTGATGTCAGTATGCGAAAAAAATTACGTGGTTATTTATCAAGATAAACAATGCGTAGAGGAAAAAAAACACAACATAATAAGAAAGATTTTCAAGCCTTACATGTTAATATTCAGTCACTTGTTGTGAGGGTTGGTCAGTATCCAGAAACCGTGTTTGAGGCTACGAGCATTTATTCCAAAGTCCTTGAATCTTTTATGCAAGCCAATTAATATCCTTATTATCTACTAAATCCTTTAGAGGCTAAACAACAATGTGATCGATTACGTGTGCATAAAACAGATTGTGGGGATGCACACAAATTGGCTCAAACACATCCCACTTCTAATCGAATACCAAAGATTTTTGAGGGCTCCGAATATCAACAGTTGCGTGCTTTATCTAGATTTCACGAAGAAATCGACAACGAAATTATCTTAATTAAAAGCAGTTTACACAACGCATTACAACTGACATTTCCTGAGCTGGTTTCGAGATTTCCAAATCAGAACTCAGCGTTGTACCTAAATGTGCTACTTCTTTTCCCACACCCAGAACTCTTGTTAGCTCGTTCAAAAACCGTATTGAAAAACAAACTTCTTGTGAACACAAAGAAAAACTTGTCTTCAGAACGTGCATTGAGAAAAGCAGAGGAACTTGTCGGCATAGCTAGCACCTCTTATCCAACTGTTACACCAGAAGATATGGCAGTTTCTAAAGTACGCTATTACGCAGATAAAATAATTCACCTACTATGTAAGAAGCAAGAGATTATCGAGGAAATGGAGACGCTGGCCTCGCCTCTATCTGAATATGATATATGGAGACAAATCTCAGGGGTAGGTAGCTCTAGTACGGTGTGCTTTATTGCAGAAGCTCGAGACATTCGACGCTTTTCGATAAATAGAGAGCTCAATGCCTATACAGGCATTGATATTAGGCCTTACCAATCTGGAAAAACATTTTATTCGGATCATATTAATAAGCGTGGTAACCCAAAGTTACGAAAACCAATTTATCTTTTTGTTCAAAATATTTAAAAAAATAAAGATAATACTCTTAATCATATTGTCCATTATTACTATAAACAAAAAAACCTATAACAAATGTCATAGGATCGCCTCTAATGTACGACTACCGTTTAGCGACAACATCGTAACAGCCTGCCTTCTGTTTTTAAATGGAAAAGAAGTAGGTTTAATTTTCTATATCTACAATACCTAAATTATTAGGAGATTTATTGCTTGACTAAACGTAAGAAGAGTCTGATACACCCCCCATTATTTTAAACATCAAGCAAAATAGTCTTATCTTTCCTGTAAATGATTTTATTTTCTAGTTCTAATTCATGCATTGCTTTTTTAGCAGTATGGGGGGATATTTGGCAACATTTTGCAAGAAGAAAATAATTCACTTTTTTAGGGATATAGTAGCCTTCTTCTGCTTCTTCAGAAAGCAACTTAATTGTATCAATCACTCGTTCACGCACACTTTTTGTTAACATATGAAAATAGCGATAAATTTGGCATTCTTGACGTTTTAGAGCATCGATTAGCAAATCTGGAAAGAATGGCTGTTTAGTAAGCTCCTTTAATACTATTTCGGCATCATAAATTTCTAATTCTACATGCCCAAGCGCCATATACTCATAGCAATCAAGTTGAAATACATTGTGGAAAATAAAGTCTGTCTCAGTCCAAATTGCATTAATAATCTGTTTATTTTGCCTTGGGTTACTAATCTGTTGTAGGAGTTGACCTTCCACAACATGGATTAACTTCCCTGAATTTGACAAACTTAGAATTTGGTGATTCTTCAATGTTTGGGTATGGTAAAAATCCGAATGACTGCTGGTTAAATTGGATAAATCTAACAGAGGCAACAACAGGTTAGGTTCTCTTGGCAATAAACCGTGAACAGTAAGAAAATCCATTGGACACCTCCTCTAATATTCTTCTAAACCTAGCATATATTATATTTTTTTAGTATTACAGAAAGAAATAATGCTAATTTGCAAATTGGTGTGGATTATAATGTTATTATCCTCTAAATACTAGTATAAAAAAATGTAAAAGACTTATACATCAACATTTATATTGTGTCTATTTTGTGACAAATAACCAGAGATTATAGACATTAAGTCCACTTTAGTGTGCTCTTAAGGAATTTTTTCATGCGTGTTATAGAGTGTTTGCAAATGATAGATAATTCTTTTTTTGAGAATATTGTGATATTATCCTCTTGATTTTTAAGGTATAATTTAAAGTAACAAAAGGGAAGGAATGATTTTATCGAAAACAAACTTATCTAAAAAAATAGGAGTGGCCATTGCGGCTACAACGATAATCCTCGCACCGTTTAAGACAACTAACTTCAGCCAGCCAATTCACGGATTTGCGACAGAAAAGAGTAAGGTACCCACTCGACCAACCGTAACAGAGATTAATTATAATCCTAATTATTGGGGCGTTGTCGTACCGATGATGCATGCCAACCAAAATATGAATGTATGTATCAATTACAGCAGAGATAATGCAGGATACGCTTATTACGTTAGAACAGACTCCGCTGGAAATGCTTCTTTTGAGACTTGGAAAAGCTTTCAAATATTTCGCTCACTAAAAATTTAGTCGAGGAAGATTCCACAATTAAAGGGATAGGATCACTATGAGCTAAAGTAAGTGCGAAGAGCCCTAATGTTACAGTAGCAACAACTACAGTCAATTCATCTGGTGATTTTTCTCTCACAACCCCGAAATATAACAGCGTCATTAATTACACGTTAGTGCAGGAACGAAATGGCGATACAAGTAGCGATTTAAAATTATACGGATTAAAAAAATTAGCAATGCCCCTTGTATCAGCAGTACTGGAAACCGATACAACAATAAAAGGAAGTTCACATCCTTACACTGATGTCATCGTAAGTGCTGACAGGAAGCAAATCGGCGACAAGCGCTCGATTTGTGTTAAGCAAGATTCACATCCTACTCGAAAAAAAAGATTTGTGATAGCTTGCTTATTTTGCATGAATATGAGTTTTGTCCCGGCCTCTTTCTTACGATTAGTCAACCAATAAACCTTATAAATATATAAGTATTTTAGGCATAGAAAATTAAGCCTGCTTCTTTT
>NZ_CAUYTL010000063.1:0-7341 GCF_963575615.1 Listeria rocourtiae subsp. hofi
ATACTTATTCAACACCGTGAATAAGATCCTTGCGTCAAATTGACTTCGCTAGCAAATTTCTTTACTAGTACTTTTTTTGGAAATAGCTTTCTATTTCCGTCCTGCGATTCTTACCTAGAAACATCACTGTCTCTATTGGTTTTATCTTTGTTTCTGTTCAGTTTTCAAAGGTCAATCTCTCATACGCTTTAATCTAGCAGCGACCTACTTATAGTATCATTAGGGCTAATCTTTGTCAACAGTTTTTATCTTTTTTTTGAATAAAAGTTTAAACCATGTTTTTTTAAGTAATTCCAAAGAAATATCTTGGAAATCCTTTGTTATTAGCCGTTTTTTTGCTGTCGTATAAGTGGCACGATTAATAGAATACCATGTATATTCTATAAACGCAATAGTATTGCTTAAATTTATTTATAATTATTTATTTTATTGTATATCAGCTAGGTCGTATAGATGCGTAAACCTTTTTCTGAAAAGCGTTCTCTTAATGTAGGATCTAATTCTTTTCCTGTTATGATACTTGTGATGTCAGTAAGATCAGCATATTTATATAGTGATATTCTTCCAAATTTCGTGTGATCAGTTACTAAGAATACTTCTGTTGCGGAATGAAGCATTTGAACCTTTGCCGGCACTAAATACTCGTCATAGTGCATGAGGCCCTTCTCTAAATCGATGGCTGGTGTCGTCACAAAGGCCTTGTGTACATGCAGATTACGAAGGGTTTCTTCCGTAATCATTCCGTTTAGCATGTAGGTTTCTGGATACAAAACGCCTCCTGTAACAATGACTTTGATGGAAGAATTGCGCAAAATTGTTGCTACATTGATATCATTTGTTATAACAGTAAGCTTCGTGTGATTTTGGATTGCTCTGGCAATATGACCGGTTGTTGTTCCAGAATCAAGAATGATTGTATCACCATCCTCAATAAGTGATGCTGCATAAGATGCAATACGTTGTTTCTCTTCAAATTGAACTTCTTCTCGCTTTTGAAATTCTGGTTCGGAGATGATTTTTTCTTCTATCATAACGCCACCGTGAGTTCTCTTTAGCTTTTTTTCGTCTTCTAATGTTGTTAGATCACGGCGAATTGTGACCTCATGGACTTTGAAATAGCGAGCCAGTTCGTTGACACTTGCTATTTTTTTGTTTTTTACATAGTTTAAAATGGCTTGCTTACGCTCGATGGAAAGCATCTTCTTCTCCTTTCATAGTGTAAACTAAACAAGAAATCTGCGTGGCACTTCCTAATTGCTGAAGGTTTCACGCAGATTTGTGTTGTTATTTCAAACGTTTTTCTAGCTCTGCTTTCATTTCTTCATAGCCCGGCTTACCTAATAGTGCAAACATGTTAGCCTTATATGCCTCAACACCTGGTTGATCAAATGGATTTACACCGTTTAGATAGCCACTTACGCCAACTGCAATCTCAAAGAAGTACACGAGGTAGCCAAATGAATAGGCATCCAGCGCAGGAACTTCTACGACAAAATTAGGAACGTCGCCATCTGTATGAGCAAGTAATGTTCCTTGGAAGGCTTTATCGTTTACATAGTCAACCGTCTCTCCTGCCAAGTAATTCAGTCCATCCAAATCATTGTCTTCTTTATTAATTGTGATTTCATGACGAGCTTTAGTTACTTTAACAACTGTTTCAAAAATGTTGCGGCGTCCTTCTTGGATGTATTGACCAAGGGAGTGTAAATCTGTAGAGAAGTTAGCACTGGATGGATAGATTCCTTTTTGATCTTTTCCTTCGCTTTCGCCAAACAGTTGCTTCCACCATTCATTGAAATACTGCAAGCCTGGTTCGTAATTGATAAGTAGCTCTGTTACTTTGCCTTTGCGGTAAAGAACGTTTCGAGCTGCAGCGTATTGATATGCAATATTTTTATCTAATTCTGGGCTACTAAAATCAGCACGTGCCGCATCAGCACCTTGCATCATTGCTTCAATATCCACTCCACTTGCAGCAATCGGTAATAATCCAACAGCTGTTAATACAGAGAATCGACCACCGACATCATCAGGAACGACAAATGTTTCGTAGCCCTCAGAATTTGATAGTTCTTTTAGCGCGCCTTTAGCTTTATCTGTTGTTGCATAAATGCGTGACTTAGCCTCTTCTTTGCCGTATTTTTTTTCTAAAAGTTCTTTGAAAATACGGAAGGCAATTGCTGGTTCCGTTGTTGTTCCTGATTTAGAAATAACGTTGACAGAGAAATCTTTACCATCAATCACATCGATTAAGTCATGAAGATAACTTGAACTAATACTGTTACCGGCGAAAAATACTTGCGGCGCTTGGCGTTTATCTTTATCAAGTACGTTGTAGAATGCATGGTTTAATGTCTCGATTGCCGCGCGGGCACCAAGATAAGAGCCACCAATACCGATAACGATAAGGACTTCAGAATCCTCTTTGATTTTTGTTGCTGCTTTTTGGATGCGGGCGAATTCTTCTTTGTCATAATCACGAGGTAAATTGATCCATCCTAAATATTCGTTACCTGCGCCAGTGCCATTATGTAAGGCGTCGTGTGCTGCTGTGACAGCTGGTTGTAAATAGTCGATTTCATGTTGCTCGAAAAATTTCAATGCGTTTGAATAATCAAATTGAATATGAGTCATCGTTTTCCCTCCAAATTTAGTGCCTATTTATAGTATTTACTTTATATCAACTAAGCCTATTTAGCAAGAATTGTGTGTCTTAACTTTCTTGTGGCAAAATATACGGTACACCATGTTCTAAAACAAGTTTGTTGATTGCTACGTCCTGTTCTTGAAGTAGATCGTCTGCTTGCGGAATTGAGGTCCACCTTGCATGAAAAACGCTATCATCTTTTTCAATGGTAAGAAAATCTCCTGTTGCGGTGGCCTTATAGACAAATAAGCAGACATGTTCCCAAGCCGTTCTGCGTTCTTTTACGTATAGTAAGCTATCTATGGTGCAGTCAATCCCCGTTTGTTGTTTAACCTTTGAAATTAGTGCTTGCTCTAGTGTTTGGTCAGTTTCTACTCTACCGCCTGGAAACGCCCATTTCAAGTCGCGATTCTTCACAAGTAGAATGTCGTCCTTTTTTTCATTGTAAATAAACCCCTTAACTAACAATACCCTCTTCATGAACAGACCTCCCTTAAGACCTTATATTTAAAATTATCTAAAAATTCAAACGCACAAAACACTCATTAACTATGTTGTCTAAAATGTTTGTTAATTAAAAATAGAAAACCTTATGATTAGGAAACTCCTAGTTGAAGTCTCCTAAGTTTCTCGGTTTTATTTATCTGCTTTGTCTACCCACTCTTGTAACTTATCGCGTAATGTATTGAAGCCTTCATCTGGACCTGATGACATTTGTTTTTGTGGACGTTTTGATTCTTGTTTTGCTTTTGCCGGCGCTTCTTCTGTTGCGCGGATAGATAGGCTAATTTTATTTGTTTCATTATTGATTTCTAGAATTTTGACTTTTACTTCTTGTCCAACTTCTAAAAACTCATGTACATCTTTCACAAAGCCGTGATGGATTTCTGAAATGTGTACTAATCCTTGTGTTTTGTCATCCAATGCAACGAATGCGCCGTAACCTTGAATTCCTGCCACCTTACCTGTAATAATATCGCCGACTTTAAACTCACTCATAATATATACCTACTTTCTGACTTTCAATAATTACAAATTATATCACTCCCCTCCAAAATACACAATTATTAGATTTACCTTGTTCCTTCTTTCATGTGAGTTTATGATACAATGGGACTGGAAAGTGTATTTTGAGGAGGTTTTAACAATGAGTCTTTTTGATGAAGTAATCCCGCGTGTTGGTACTAATAGTGAGAAGTGGGACGATGTAAAGCATTTATTTGGTACAGAAGATATTATTCCAATGTGGGTGGCAGATATGGATTTCAAACCACCCTATGCTGTTCATCAAGCATTTCAAAAACTGCTGGATCACGGAATTTTTGGTTATTCGATGACGGTTCCGGGGTTGAAATCTAGCATTGTTAATTGGTTGGCTACACGACACGATTATAAGGTAGATGAAGCCAATATTTTTCTAAATGCGGCGGTTGTTCCTTCTATATCGATGGCGATTCGTTCGTTAACAGAAAAAGGCGATGGGATTTTGATGCACTCACCAGTTTACCATCCATTTTTCCTAGTGACTGGACAGACGGAGCGCGAGGTAGTGATGTCCTCGCTCGTATATAAAGATAACACCTATACAATTGATTGGGCTGATTTTGAGGAAAAGGTGCAGCGCGTGAAGTTATTTATCCTTTGTAATCCGCATAATCCCGGTTGTCGTAGCTGGTCACGTGCTGAGCTTACTCGCATGGCGAAAATTTGTGAGCAATACGGGGTGCCTATTATTTCGGATGAGATTCATTCAGATTTGACAATGCCTAATGTGAAGCATTTGCCACTTGCTGTTGCTGCTCCTGACTATCAATCACAAATTGTAACGTTGATGGCACCAACAAAGACGTTTAATCTAGCAGGAATGAAGGCTTCGTTTTTTATTACGACAAATCCTGATTTTCAAGCAAAATTTGAATATGAGGCAAAGTATACGTCACGTCCAGAGTTGAATTCTTTTGGCGCTGTTGGGATGGAAGCTGCTTACAAGTTTGGTGCGGAATGGGTCGATGAGTTGCGTGCTTATATTTTTGCGAACTATCAATATACGGAAGCTGAAATTAAAAAGCATTGTCCGACTGTTGGTGTGACAAAGCTTGAAGCTACATATTTAATGTGGTTAGATTGCCGCGCGCTCGGTTTGGCTGATAAAACAATCTACCAAAATTTAATTGATGCTGGTGTCGGTGTGCAGATGGGTTCTGATTTTGGTATCGCGGGGTCGGGATTTGTGCGTCTGAATATCGCTTGCCCAAGAGAGACACTGGGAAAAGGCGTTGCTTGTTTAATCGAAGGCTTGCAGAAAACTCATTGATCGGCTTTTCACGATTTGTTTGTTATACTTGATTTAGAAAATTGAAAAGATGAGGAGTTGAAAATATATATGTTTTTAGGACTTCGTGAATTACTTTATTCGAAGTTACGCTATTTTTTAGTGACAGGGATTATGATTTTGATTGTATTATTATCCTTGTTTCTATCAGGGCTCGCGAATGGATTGGCGTATGATAATGCCTCTTCTGTCGCAAATAATGATGTGCCATATTACGTCTTGGCTAAAGACGCGCAGGGCAAAGTGGAACGTTCGCTATTTCCTGAATCAGATTTGGCCGGGATTAAAGACGGCGAGAACGTGAAAGATGCCGCGGTTCTTGGTCAGTCCATGCAGACATTAAAACGCGCGGACGATGGGAAGAAATTCAGTATGGCCGTTTTCGCAATTACGCCAGGTAGTTTTTTGGAGCCAAAAGTAACGTCAGGATCACAGATGAGCGTGACGAAACCAGACGGTGTTATTTTGGACTCGTCGCTAGAAGGTGATTTGAAGATTGGCGATGTGTTGGAAGATGATATTTTGAATAAGCAGATGACCGTTATTGGTTTTGCAAAGGATCAGAAATATAGTCACGCACCGGTTGTCTACATGAATATGGCGGTTTGGCAAGCAATAAATCCGAGTCTTTACCATCAAAAAATCCCACAAACTAGCACTGTTGCTGTTCTTACAGATAATCCGGATAAAGGCATTTCAATCGATAATAAGGGATTAACAACTATTACGCATAAAGATTTCCTTAGTCAAATTCCTGGTTATTCAGCAGAACAAATGACGCTAAACATGATGATTTTCTTCTTAATTGTCATTGGAGGCTTTATTTTGACGGCTTTCTTCTATATAATGACATTGCAAAAAACAGGTCAATTTGGTATTTTGAAAGCGCTGGGAACAAAGACGAGTTATTTAGTGGCCAGTGTTATTTCGCAAGTATTATTGATTTCCGTTGTGAGTATCAGCATTAGTATCGCTGCAACCGCTGGGCTTTCGATGATTATGCCTGATGCCATGCCATTCCGCCTAACCGGCTTGACGATGACGCTATACAGCGGGTTGTTTTTTGCTGTAGCAGTTATCGGTTCCCTTTTATCACTTATCAAAATTGCTAAAGTAGATGCGCTGGATGCAATTAGGGGAGGCGATCAATAATGACAGCTCTTTTGAAATTCGAAAATGTAACAAAAACGTATCCTTCTGGTCCCAAAACAATCCATGCATTGCGTGAAACTAATTTCGAGGCTAATGCTGGAGAATTAATCGCGATTGTCGGACCTTCTGGCTCTGGGAAAAGTACTTTCTTATCTTTGGCCGGCGCGTTGCTCACACCAACATCAGGTGAAATCACGATTAATGGTAAGATTATCAGCAACCTTTCAAAAAAAGCGCAAACAGAATTGCGGTTAGCGGAAGTCGGATTTATTTTCCAAGCAGCACATCTTGTTCCTTATTTGAAAGCGCAACAGCAACTTGAGTTTATTGGCAAATTGGCAGGACAAGATAAGCAAGATGTAGCAACAAAAAGTGAGCATCTTCTCATCCAGCTGGGCCTTGGTGACCGCTTGCAATTTTATCCGAAAGACTTATCTGGTGGGGAAAAGCAACGGGTTGCTATTGCACGATCACTAATTAATGAACCGGCAGTGATTTTAGCGGATGAACCAACTGCAAGCCTTGATTCTACTCGAGGCCGAGAAGTTGTGGAGTTGCTTCGTGATGAAGTAGAGGGTAAACAACGCGCGGTTATTATGGTAACACATGATGAGCGAATGCTAGATTTATGTCATCACGTGTATCGAATGCTAGATGGTATTTTAACAAAGGACTCATGAATAACGCGATGCACCTTCAAAACTGAGGTGCATCGCGTTTTTTGTAATTATTCTTTAACAGAGTCTTGATAACCCGCTGCAATGAGCATTTTTATTTGGGTATCAGCTTGCTTTGTTGTTAGTAGATTATTGCGAATCCGTATGTCTTTCCCTATTTTGGGTGTCAAACGAATACTGTATTTTGTTTTTTCGGTTTCGAACTGATCGTTCATTAAGTTCCCCTCAACAGAAGCCCCTAGAATATTACCGCGTATATCAATAAAGCTTACTTGGCTGGATACATGCGTCGCATACGCGCAGTTTGTCAAGATATTTTGACTTATATTAATGGACCTTAGCTCGCTGACTTTAGAAGTGTCATTATTGTCTAGCCGACCTAGATAAATCGCGCTGAGTGGGACATTTGCTATAATATTATTCGTAATGGAAACATTATTCATACTAATTGGAATCGTGAGGGAGTGTAAAATAAACTGTGTAAATAATGAATCTTAGTTCATTGTTTATACAGTTTTTCTTTTTTGATACAA
>NZ_CAUYTL010000064.1:0-7011 GCF_963575615.1 Listeria rocourtiae subsp. hofi
AAAAAGCACCATTGATGATATTTATAAGTACTATCATGCTGAAAACATTGATTTTAATGATTTAGATGCTTTTTTAGGGGTCTCTGTAGCAACGGAACAGAAAACGCCATAGGAATCCGAACAATCAGGTATCTTCAATACAGGAATATTCGTTATTATTTTTAACATAAAAAGAAGTCATGCGCTTTATTCATGACTTTTTACTGTTTTTAATTTTCTATATAATGTGGCTTGACTTATATTGGTTAGCTCTACAATTTCTTTTATACTATATTCCTATGTTACAATAAAATAGTCGTCTACCTTCAGGCGAACATTTTCGCTGAAGGGGGGTGACCTCATGTTCGTTTTATTTTCAAGTATCATCGCACCGATTTTGGTTGGATGTGCTATCGCATGGTTCAAACATATGTTAGAGAATCGGAGCAATGAAAAAAAGTAGGCGACATCTCTAACCCTACACAAGAAAACCCTAGTTGTGCGGCAACTAGGGTTTTTGGGTGAGCCTATGCTCGTTTTATTTTCTACTTCATTATAACAAAGAAACATGAGAAAGTAAATATACGCAACAAATAGATCAATCAAATGCTCGCCAGTTCCAATTTCCTTTATCTAATCCTTGTTGCTTCTCTGCTTCTGTAAAACTCGTACGTCTTGCCGCATCTCTTGCTGTTTGCCATGTCGTTGCTTCTCCAGTTCCGAGAAACGTTTCATAGATATAGCGCTTTTCTGATTCTCCTTTTTGTATAACCACGGATCGGCCAGATGGATGTTTTCCTATCACTTTTTTCACTAAAAGACCACCCTTCATGATACCGTGTGTTTTCATATACGATAACATATTACTAGTTGCTACACCGAAATGCGCTGCTAATTTACTCAAACTCATGTCTGGATGATCTGCCATAAATGCCATGACATCCTCTGGATTCAGTACTTTTTGCTTTCCTCTCTGGAGTTGATAAGGTAACGCATGTTTCTTGATAAATAGTTGTACTTTATTTTCGGACCATTTCAATTCTCTCGCAAGATCAAATTTGGTCCAATCAGTATGTTCCTCCATTATAGTTATAACCCGTGATACCAGTTCTTCCTCAGTTTCTGAAGCTGGTTCTACATCAGAGATGAGTACGGGACAAAACTCATTTTCATACAAAATAAGCAAGATATCACAAATCCTTTTTTACGAGTAGGATGTGAATCTTGCTTGACACAAATCGAGCGAAAGCGTTTGTATTCAGGGGATTTTGTGGAAGCCGGAAGCGGAGTGTACGACTGTACATGAGAACCGGAAGTCCGCCAAATTCCTGAATGCGAGCGCTTGTCGCCGGTTTATTTTAGGTTATGTCTCAGACCCAAAATGCGTTGAAACTCATCCCATGTAACACCTTTTTGACAAACGGCCGCATAAACGGTCGCTGTCGATGCCTCTGGATAGTTCTCATGATACACCATTATTTTATGCGCCACGATATCCATTTCCAACATAGCATACTTATCTCGAACATAGGCTAATTCTTTATCCCACGCGATAATAGACGCTACTTGTTCCTCTGTCATTTTGTAATGCTTCGCTATTTGGGCATGGGAATAGCTTGGATGAGCATACATATAGATAATGATTCGCTCCAAATACCTCTCTTTACCGCTCGCATTCCATGCTAGATTGCCAGAAAATAAATAATTAGCTAGATGCGTGTGTAATTTATTTATTTTTGATTTAATGATATGCTCATTTCTATATTCTACTCTAGCAATTTTTTTGACGGGCCATTGTTTTTCTTTTTGAAATAGCCCCTCTAACAAATGCCATTCGTTCCATGAAGTAGCATCGCAAAAGGCCTTTACTTGCCCTCTATTATAGAGCTGATATACGAGATATCGTAATTCAGACATGCTGGAAGATATAGAAGGGACTGTGGAAACGGCTTCTGTAATGAATAAAATAGAACCTACAACTGAATAGTTATGAAATCTCTGGTCTTATCGATTAGCAAAATTCTATATCAAGGGCTACCTCGTCAAAGATAAAGCATATTTTAAATTTTACTTTTATTGCAAAAATCCTCCTTTTTAATGACATGTTTCTAAACTCCTCTTAAGGCATTTTGACATGCGTTCCTGCAACTTTTCATAATGTGTCAAAAAGCATGCTTTTTGACACATATATATAAAGAAAGAGCATCACTTTTTCAGTGTGCCCTTTCTTTATTACTCAGATGTCAACCTTATTTGGCATCCAACCACAATCATTATCGTCTCTTTTGGCGAGCTATTCTAAATTAGAAACACCTATAACCTCTATATCATCACAAGTGAAATAAATATTACCATCTTCGTAATCAGATATTTCATAGACTTTCTCCAAACCATATTCTCTTTGGTTTATAATTTGAAAACCCATTACTTGTAAGAATGGAAAGAGACTTCCGTCAATCTTTAATGATTCTAATCCACAAAACTTCATATCTACATATTTTTTAGTATCTTTATGGCTATACAACAACCTTAACTTCAAAGTAGCCACCTCAAAGCCATTATGATCCCATTCTATATCATATTCTAGTTTGAGTATTTGTTGGCAATTTTTCTCATCAAAGGTTTTAAAATTGGATTGTAGTATATCATTATTCTTCCAGTCGTTCATTTTTCATCCTCATTTCTTGTAACGATAAATATTATATCTAAAACCATGTCCTCCCTTAGAACCTCTTGTATATTTATAATAGTGTAAGTGTGGAGCCGTGTGATTTTTGTAACCATGTGTGCTATGATCTACACGAAATCGTTGCCTACCAAATTTATCATAAACCACTGTTGATCTTTGCTTAAATCCATTACTGTATTTATAATGCGTAACTCTCGAGCTGGGTTTCCCCATCATCGAAGCATTTTTTGACCAATAAGATTTTGGCACAAACGGTTTAGACCGCTTATTTTTATATTTATAATATTTAGCACGCGCCCCCTTATATAAACGACTACCAATGCTTCCAGCTTTTTTAGCTATTTTGAATTTACCGCCACCCAAAGCTCCTTTCCCTGCTGCAAAAGCGGCCTTCTTCCAGCTCTTTGTTTTCTTATACGCTTTATAACCATCATATGCTGCAAATCCTGCATTAATTGCTAACCACACCCAATGTCCATCTGGATCAATATGCATCACGGGATTATTGTTGGCATAGTTGTAACTATTCATCGTCAATGGATCATCTTCATCCCCTGGGTCTGGATCCACACTGATGAAAATACCTTGTTCTGGTTCATAGTAACGAGCCATCAAATAATACATGCCGATTTCTTTGTCATAGGTGTATCCAGCATAGCCAAATGGGTTTTGTTTGGCTTCGTTCGTTGTTTCAGTTGCTTTTAGTACATTACCCCATGCATCGTAGCTGTACTCTGCTATCGTGTCGCCTGCTTCATTTGTCAGGGCAATCACATCACCATGCGCGTTGTAGTGGTAAAAGACGGTTTTTGCACCGACTTTCATCGCCATACGAACGTTGCTATCGGAATAGACGTATTGGCGTTGTACTGTTCCTGCGCCATCTGTTTCGTATAGAACGTCAATACTATCACCATCGTAGTAATATTTCGTCGTTTGTCCATTCACTGTTTTTTCCACACGACGGTTATCATCATCATATTTATACGTGGCGAATGGGGTTGTTTCGCCTTTTTTCGTAATGGCTGTGAGTTGGTCTGCCGTGTCCCATGTGTAAATATATTTCCCATCACTTAGACGATTGCCATTTGTATCGTAAGTTAGTTTGTCACCGTTCCACATCATTAATTGATTACCATAATTATAACTTGCATCAATAGCTTTTGTCTTGCTAGAATCCGTTACTTTCGTACGGTTACCAAAACCATCGTACGTGTAAGCTTTAACCGTGCCATCTGGAAGTGTTTCTTTCGTCAGTTGGTTGATGGCATCATATTCGTAACTTGTTTTACCTTCTTTTTTATTATCAATACTTGTACGATTACTCGCATTGTCATAGGTATAGCTCTCTTCAAAAAGACTATCGCCTAGCTTGTTTCCGATTTGAATTTCGCGTACTTTTTGAGTGGCATCATACGTGAAGTTAGTCCCAACACCATTTCCATTGATGTAATGACTCACGTTTCCGAATTCATCATAATCTAGGAAATAGTTTCGAGAACCGTCGTTGAATTTTGTATTCTGGTCCAGCGCATTGTAATCATAGGTCGCCTTATAACTATGTGCACCATGCGATACAACAACTTCATTGATTTTGTCGGTTTTTCCTTTGTTGTCTTTGCTTGGTTTGTCTTTATATGTCCAGGAAACACTACCGCCACGCTCGGTTTGTTTCGTGATACGGTCAGCATCATCATAGGCTTTATCACGTGTAACACCATTTATTGCATCCGTAACTTTCGTTTCGTTACCATTTGGATCAAATTGGAAACTAAATGCAGTTTGATTATTCCACTTCACCCCATTATTACGATCCGCAGAATCATAGATATTTTCTAGAATATCACCATTTGGTTTGATAATTTTTGTTTGATTCGCATTAGTATCATATTCATAGCTAACTTTTCTACCTAGAGAATCTGTGAATTGGGTGACTTTGTTGTCACTATCGTAGGCGTAACTATTTTGTTGTTCTTTGCCGTCTGCTGTCACGAACTTCTCGGTTGTATTGCCATTATCATCATACTTGTAGGCAACGGCTGTTCCATTTGCCAAAGTTGTTTTCGTCAATTGGTTGTCTAAGTTATAATCCATTTTCTTCGTATTGCCTTTTTCATCGGTTTCGGTGAGTTTGTTGCCATACACGTCATATGTGAAGGCGGATTTCCGGTGTTCTTCATCATAGGACGCGACTACATAATTCCCCGCACTATCATACGTGTTCTCTGTCAACACTTCCCCGTCCATCACACGCATGTTATCAAACCAGGCTTTCCCTGTATGCTTGCCACGGAATAGCGTCCAGATTTTCAAGCGCGTAATTGGTTTATCGACATTCACGGTCACCGCACTACGATTCCACTCATTCGTTCCTGTTGGGAATGGCGCATAGAAGGATTTCGTAACCCCATCACTCAATACTGCCTCGGCTAGAATCGCGTAATCATTCGACAACTTCTCGCCGCCTGCTGTATTCACCACGTTCTCGGATTTGGACATCGCGGTCACCGTCACATTTTTCGCTGTGGTTTGGTTCAGGACGATTTCTTGTCCATACTTGCTGTCCACATCCGTCACGGCTGTCCGCACAATGCGTGCTGAGGAGCTGTCCGCAAAACCTTCCGTATCATCAATCGCCAGTTTGTCCGCACCTGCGGTGGAACCACGATACCAACCTGTAGCTGCTAATTCACTACTCGCCGTTTCAAAACTACTGTTCAAGACAGGGTTAAAAGTTGCCGATGCTTCCCCTTTTTCCAATTGAAGATTATCAAACCACGCTGTTCCCGTTCCACCAGTATCTTTATTCTGCTCCACTTCTAGGAAAATGTAGGCTTTCGCTGTCGTGGTCTTAATCGTTAACTGGCGCTTCGTCCATGGACGGTTCGCCTTGATATCGCTGTAACGATTACTCTGCCATGCTTCCCCATCGGTGACACGCTTCCCTGTTGCATCCTGCAGCTCGACATTAAAGAACACATTCGTATCCTTCATATCGCTTGTTTTAATGAGTGCGCTCAACGTATACGTGCTATCTGGCTCCAACTCCACGATTTGTTTTCCAGCTGTAAACCCGCGTCCAGTGGATTTCCCAGTGATTTTCAAGGAAGCTGCGCCGCTCACGCCGCCTGGTGCCGCTGTTGTTTTGTCAATCGCTACTGTTCCTGTCATCACAAACAATTATCAATATAATGTCAAAATTCCCTATCACTTTTGGTATATTTCAAAACTCTATTTTGGACATTTTGGGATGCGATTTCTATTCTTTTTGACACACACAATTAAATAAAGCAAGAGCCTCGCTTTTCAGCATGCCCTTGCTTTATTGTTAGATGTCTATTTTAATTGATTTTGTAACTTAAGCATCACATCTTGCTCAACGCTACCACCAAACCGAATCGCAATGATATCCTCTTTTTTAATCCAGCAAGTGCCATCCAATCGTCCCTCATCGCTTATTAAGCTGACTTCTAATCCTTCATAATCGTTTTCCTCGATAATACCTGCAACTTGAGCTTCGTCTCCTAGAATCTCAATGATGGCCATTTCCTTATTGCGGTATACATGATCCACTACAATTTCAAATAGCGAATGTTTTTTGTTTGGTGCTTTATCAAAGAACGCGTGGCTTCTAGGTTGGTCTAAATGTTTTGCAAGTAATTCCGCAGTTTTCAAAAAGGCCGTTTCGATTTCGATGCGACACACCATTTCTAGTGGTAATACGACAAATCCTTCCTCATAGCCATCTGATCGCCTTGCGCGAAACATGACTTCGTTTGCTGTGAGCGCTTCGATGTATCCAGCTTCAAAATAATCCGCTTCACGAGCCGTGTAAATAGCTACGAGCCTATTGTCCTGGTGGCATTTTAGTAGGCGATCATATATGAATTTTGTAGACATATTTATTCCTCCCTTGTGTTTTCCATTAATCTATTCTTCTAGTACAGTAATCAACCACGGTCTTCCCTATAGATTCTTTGTAGTTTTTTATATTACTTGTATAGCTGTTCCTGTTTTCCCCAACCGCTTGCTTTTATTCAGACTAAAAAGCTTGAAAATTTACTCACTACTTACTTCTAGTATCAAAATCTCTTGACAGGTAAAATAAATAGCTCCTCCATCCCAATCTGAAACTTCATATCTACTCTCTAAACCACGCTCAATCTGGTCAACTATTTGAAGTCCCATAACTTGGAAAAGGGAAGAATCCACCCTTCATAACAAAAGAATCTACATTTACAAATTTGATAGTTACATATTTTTTTGAGAGGATGGGACAAAAGTTGATCTACAAATCAACGGATGTTCCATCCTCTTCTTACGATTAGTCAACCAATAAACCT
>NZ_CAUYTL010000065.1:0-6386 GCF_963575615.1 Listeria rocourtiae subsp. hofi
AGCGCCTGCTGGAGCCGTTCCAGATACATAGCCGTCATTGACGTAGTAGTCATTGATAGTAGGTGGAGCTAGCAAGATATTATCATCAGCCTTAACGATGACAGTTGTTGGAGCACTCTCATTTCCTGCTGCATCTGTTATCGTTACTTGAATTTCTTTTCCTAGCTCTTGTTGTGGAATAGTAATATTGAAATGACCATCTTTATCTGCTTTACCATTGACGATACCACCTGATGGTAGAGTGACTTTCACATCACCATTCGCTTCCCCTGTACCTGTAATTTTTGTGTCTGTTACTTTCACCGGATCAACATCTGGTGCGTCTGGTGCTGTAACATCTTGTACTATTTTACTTACTGAATCACTTAATAGGCTACCATCTTTTGCAACAACTTCTACGACTGCGCCGGCTTTTGGCGTGTCAATGTTGACTGAGTAGTTTCCAGCTTGATCCACTTTGCCAGTATAAGAAATAGTCGTTCCATCTGTCGTTACTTTCACAATGATATCATTAAGCGGATCGGCTGAACCTGTTACTTTTGTAGATTTATCTGTCACATTATCCAGTGTTGGTGTGGATGGACCGCCATTTGTGACAGTTGCTTTCGCTGTATTACTTGAAACGCCATTTAATGTCGCTGTTCCCTCTACAACGGAATCTTTTGCTTGTTTTGGAATTGCAACACGCCATGTGCCATCTGATGCAACCGTTGTAGTGTAGTCCTTACCATCTGCTTTGAATGTTACTGTTGCTCCTGGTTCGCCTGTACCTGATGCTGTAGTGTCTTGGCTTGTGATAGGATTAATTGTTGTATTAACAAGAGGAGCTTGCCTTACTATTTGGCTCGCAGATGATGGAATTTCTAGTGCTGTTACTGTTGCTGTGATGTTTGTGTTATAAGCTTGTTTTGGAATTGCCACGCTATAATTACCATTAGCATCAACAGTTCCTGTTCCAATTTGCGAACCGGCAGCATTTTTGATAACGACTGTTCCTCCTGGCTCACCTTTACCTGTTGCAACCGTACTATTTGTTGTAATAGCATTGAGTGTCGCATCCGCAACTGTCGTTATATCTATCAAACTCACGTTGGAATAGCGCATTGTTCCTTGAGAGTGGTTATCTCCCACTACACCAAATCCAGCTGCAGAAATAGTAGAATTAGCTTTGAAAGTTAGTGTTTGAGTAGTTTCATCACTAACTCTATATCCACCTGTCATAACTGCGCCACTACTGCTCTCAATCAGCTTAACGCCATTCCCATAAACTTGTACGCGATAGTACATGGTGCCTGATGTTTGTACCGCTTTATATTGAAGTTTGTAAGTGTGACCTGGGATTGTCGCCACTTCTTGTCTCATGATAGTAGAGTCACCTTTTGCGCCTAGTGTGACTTGACCATTTTCCCATGCCCTAATAGAATAACGTTTGTAGTCTCCTTCATAGAAGTAAGAACCTGTTTCGTCTGGTCCACTCAAAGTCAGCGTTTGATAATTACCTATTAACTCCCAATTATTAATACCAACAAATTGCGTGTTCTTCAAAAGATTCACTGCCGTAACGCCAGCTCTCACACTTTTTTCTGATTGCGTTCCATTCTCTGCGGCTTTAATTTCCCCTGGAAGCGCTGTGATCATTGAACTTGCTGCTACATTTGCTACAATTGCTGCCACTGCAATCTTTTTCATTGTTCTATACTTTGTCATTGCTTAATAAATCTCCTTTAATTTTTATTTTTGTGAAATTGGCTGATATGAATCAGCCTTCATGATTTTGTCCCCTTCTTAGCTGTGGTTTTATTCCTTCTTTATCGCTAAGCATCACCTCTTTTAATTACTAATTCATTATTTTAAACGCTTAAATGTGCTTTCTGTAGCCAAAATAAATATCTTCTTTTTCCAAAATTTCAACGACACTTTCCATCGCAGTATAGCCAATTCTTAAGTATTTCCTCAAAACGGTGTACGTTAAAAATTCGGATACTATCGTGACGCCAGACTCCACCTTGCTGAATTCAGGCAATAGCTCCTTAACAAGTTCTACGCCCCGCGAAACTGGGCGCAAACGTAAATTTTTGTTAATTCCCATTAATTTAGTCATAATATTGTGATTAATCACATAATTGTATAGCCATCCCTCTTGCAAACTCATAAGCAGAAACAAAATATCTTCTTTTTCGAATTCCAATAAAGTTATGTTAGATAATGATTTTGATTCAATTGGCAACGGTGAATGAAACATAAAGTGCTCTAAACCAACGAAATGTCCTGGACCTATAAAGTAAAGAATATCCGTTTCATTCTCTATACTAATGACGCCTTCCACAATATAATAAACTTTCGAATCCTCCACATGATTTCCGGTGTTAAGATACTGTCCTTTTTTGAATTCTTTCCGCTTATATCTTATATTTTCTGTCTCAGTCAAAAAACGTATAAGCTGGGATTCACAAAAAACAGACTGAATTTCCTTTTCGTCATATAGCTCAGAAAAAACTGGCACCAAAGGCACTCCTTTCTTTTAACTGTTGCTGTAACTACAGTATATATGCTCAAAAAAGATCTAGAAACTCTGTTTAGGGTTAAAAAAGCTTTTTTTTTTGAATGTTTTGTGACGGTATGAACTTATTATAACGCGAATAAAAAAAAACAACTTTCCAAAAATCAGCATTTGGAATGTCATTTTTTTTAATGGTTATTGAATAAATGCTAGGAAACTGGTTAAGTATTTTAAATCTGCATTTGATAATGGGTAATGGATATACTGTATCGAAATTTGATGCGTTAATGCAAAGTCCTCCAACTGTTTAAATTGCGAAATGGCAATGATGCCTCGCTTATTATGCGCCAATAGATCCATCCTATGTTCTACAAACACAATCTTGTAATCGATACTGTACAGAGAAACAATCTTTTTCTTGAATTCTTTTTCTATATAGTAAGGTAGGTCCGAATCAAAGAAAATACCAATTGGATCTTCATATACGTTTAACATGTCTAGCTCAGAAAATAAAGACGCAAATTTATTGATAAGATATTCTTTTTGTAAGAAAAATTTATAACGTGTTTTTTTATATAGTGTATCGATGAAGACATCTAATTTATAGTATAGATTCGGAAATTGGATTTTAATATTGTAAAGATATGGGTATCCAGAATAATCTACTTTAAATCCCTCTACAAGGCTACAGTATATGAAAGCACTGAAAAGTTCATCTCTAAAGTTTTCGAATTTGGAAGGGATTATTGGGCGAAATGCTTTTGGGAAATCCTCCATAAATAACTGAATCGCTTGATGAATCTCTGTATTTTTATCCGCATGGAATTGTAAAATATATTTCTTGAAATTATTTGGATAAAAAAATAGTGGTCTGGTTAGGGACAACAAAAACATGTATTTTAATTCATTCGTGGAGAGAGAGTACTGCTGTTTGATTTCGTTAATTTGGACCAAATACATGTCATACATTTTGTTGCCTTGTAAGTAACTATCCCACAGTGGTTCTATTTGGACGGGTTTCTTTTTTGCCGCTCGCATAATGTTAAATCCTGTAACTTGAATAAGCTGTTCCTTTTGCATGTATGTTAAATTTACACCTGATTTGTCGAGAAAACCATCCACTAACCGCCTCAGCTCCTGTTCGTCAACTTGCGGATACGGCCACTTATAAATATTATATACCTGCCAAAAAAACATATAGCCTAAAAAGCGGACCTCTATCTCTTTTCCTACCAAGTGATTTAGTGAATTAAATGCTAGCGACTTGCCTTGGATGATGTCCTTCCATTTATTAATTTGCTTTCGTACAGAATATTCGCTAGTGAAATGCGTCAAGGCAAAGGAAGCTGTGGATTGAAACGTATCGAAAAATATAGCATCAATAAGTTCAGCAGTTAGCGAATTTTGAATGACAACCGTTGAAATAGAGCGAAAATGATCTCTAGAATCCAGAATGAGACGAAATCCTTTATTTTTGACACTTAAGATTTGTATATCGGGATTTTTTAAAAGAGCAATATCGTCTTGTAAGCTAGAAATATACTTCAATGTCGTGCGTGGCAACAGTTCTAGCTTATGTGATAATTCGTCCGTATCAATCCAGCGTTCTTCTTCCACAAGCACATCCAAAATCGTTAGTTTTATTTGAATCTGCTTATCCATCGAAATAATTTCTTTTATCATCGCTTTCACCCTTTATAAAACAAGATATATACTCAATTCCTTATTTTATGGAGGCGTAAACATTTTCTATAATAGAGCTACATAAAGATTCCCACTTCTGTTTTTTAACACTTCATTCTAGCCCGTCACAAAACATTCATAAAGAATAGAGATTTCAACCCCAAACAGAGTTTTAGAGACGTTTTTGAGCTTGTATACTGTTGTTGATAGATTAGTTGGCTCACAATATTCTATGTCCAAACTATCATGGCCAACTGAAATCTAAATATAACCCTACTCAAACCTAGAAAATATTAACGCTAGCTATTGAACAATAGGGAAATAAAAGGGGGAATATGACACAATCAGATTTATGCTTTGTTGTAGGGAGAGCAAGTCACTAAGATTAGACAAATAAATTTAAAAGAGGGATTTTATGAAAAAGAAAACAAAAAAAATTTTAACGGGGCTACTAGCATTCAATGTAGTAGCGACAACACCACTTACATTATTATCAACTGCATCAGCAAGCGCAGCAGAAATGAAGCAATATTCCAGTGCAGAAAATACCAAGCAACCTAGAAGTGTCAATCAGGTGAATTTAATTGATGTCAGTAATCTAGGTGATAAAGCTACTCGAGGCTATGGATCTGATACCAACGCAGTCACACTAACAAAAGATGACGTATTCGCAAATGGATATATTGTAACTAAACAAAAAGTCAACTTGAAAAATAGTTTTACACTCAAAACTAGATTCGGTATTGGTGGAGGCGCATCAAAAGCGGATGGTATCACCTTTTTCATGCAAAATGCTGTGACCCCAAGTTTCGGAGTTGGCGGAGACGCTATGCGGATTAATGGAATTTCTAAGACTTTAGGGATAGCTTTTCGTCATCAAACTTGGTACACTCCAGCTAGAAATAATATAAGCTTCTATACACAAGATGCCGGTTTTTTCAAGTATCAAAACTCGTTTCCAAGTGGAAGTAACTATGACTTAACAATTAACTGGGATGGGCCAAGTAAGACACTGTCATATAATTATGCTGGAAAAATTGATAGTTATAAAGTTTCAGATATGAACAAAGTCTTTGGAGGTACAGAGGCAATCATTGGGTTCACAGGTGTTTGTGGAAACGGTACGAATACGCATGTCCTCTATAACCCATTATTAACGGTGAACTCTGGAAATGATCCAATAATTAATACAAGCGATCGAATCATTAATTTAGGTGAAAATTTTAACCCTTTACAAGGAGTTTCGGCCACTGATGTAGAAGATGGTGATCTAACAAGCCAAGTTAAGGTAATAGGGAATAACGTTGATACAAACAAAACAGGTAGCTATACGGTTATATACTCTGTTACAGATCAAAATAGTAATACTACAATCAAGATAATTAGTGTTAAAGTTACTTTACCTGCACCAGTCCTTTCTGATGTGTACGACAACTCAGACAAGTTAACTGTAAAAGGATATCCTAATGCTGAAATCACCACTACCCTACCAGATGGCACTCGCATCACAAAAAATGCCAATGCACAAGGAGAAGCAACCTTCGCAGTTTCAGGACTAAAGGAAAATGAAGTCATCAGAGCATTCCAATCCCTAAGCGGACAAAATAGTCCAGAAGCATCAACAGTCGTTAAGGGAGCAATTCCTGATGCGCCCACTATTTCTCCGATTACAACGAATGATACAACGATAACAGTCACAGGTGAACCAAATGCAAAAATAATACTTTTCCTACCAGATGGTACGGAATTGAGCAAGACGGCAGACGTCAATGGGAAAGCAACATTTAACATTGGGACACAAAAGCTAGGTGATGTGATAAAAGCCATACAAACGGGCACCAATGGAAAACCGAGTGAGGAAGCTTTCACAACGGTAACAGCTGGCACGATTGCAGCGCCAACGATTAACAGCGTGACAACAGATGATACGAAAGTAACTGGTACAGGTATCGCTGGTGCTACTGTAACAATAAAAGCGAACAACATGACGTATACTGGTGTAGTAACCGCAGATGGTACTTATTCCATCACCATTCCTAAGCAAGCCGCTGATACCCTGGTTACAGCGATCCAATCAAAAGATGGTGTCACTAGTACATCCGTAAATACGAGAGTTATCGATAATCGCACACTAGCAGCGCCAACTATCAACGACTACTACGTCAATGACGGCTATGTATCTGGAACGGCTCCAGTAGGTGCC
>NZ_CAUYTL010000066.1:0-6383 GCF_963575615.1 Listeria rocourtiae subsp. hofi
AAATGATGCATCATACTTTGCCACAGCAAAACACCCCAAACGTTAGATTTTTGGTCTAACTTTTGGGGTGCACATCATATCCATAAGCTTTTCTTCATTCTAAGCCCTCCTTATTTATTAGCGTAACACAGACGATTTAGAAATCTTACCGAAGGAATTACATTCTAGATTAACTCGAATAAATCGTTCCTGCAACACTAACCCGTTACCTTTAATTATGATTCCTGACTTGGCTGTTCCTTGTTGATATACAACTCTTTTCTTCACACTTGGCTTTTGCACACCATTCTTTTTATCTGTTATGGACCAAGCTATACCTGAAAAACCATTTATCTTAAGATAGTTTTCCGTAGTTCGGGCAGTGACTTTTTTCCATTATACGTAAATTTGGCTCCAATGCTAGCAGTGAATAATCTATTACCAGAAACTTTTGCATAGGCCGTGCGAGTATGGCGTCCAGATACCGTTTTGGAAGCTGCTGCATAAGCTGTCTTTCCAAAGAATAGATCTGACCCCAACGATCTTATACTAGAAAAAAAGCCTAAACTTTCTTTCTCTCCATTCAAAAGCTCTTCTTCCTCTGGAGTCGCAACTTTCTCATCACTGATTTCAGTAATATCTAGCGTAACATCTGTATCCGATATCGTAATCTGTACCTCATCATTTATGGCATATGTATTAAGAAACTCTGGTGATTCACGAGTAGCATCGTCTCCTAATTCTTCGGCGATAGAATTAGGAGTATTCACTAAATAATTTTGGATAGCCCTTTCTTCGTTTCCATCTGCTCCTTTCAACTCTGCAACTAGCTCTTTTTGATACTTCAACTCTTCTTTTATCTCTTTTTTAGTAAGATTCAACTCCCAACCACCATGAGCGACAGAGGCTGGTAACACCTCAGTATCTGCATACACCCCAATAGATCCAATTCCAGAAATCATTAAGATGATTACAACAATTCCAATGCTTAGTTGTCTTAATATACTCAGATTCATCTACAATATCTCCTTTTATGTTTCTTACAGTTACTATATTATCGTAACAATTAGAATTTAGCAAACGATTTCAAACTCATTTTGTGTTTATTTTATTAAAAATTCTCCTTTTAGTCAGATAAAAAGCCTGAAAATCAGATTTCCATCTATTAATCAGGCTTTCTACACTTATTCTATTTCGCTTGTCAATGCTTCAACAATATCTTTTAATCCCATACCGTAGGAACCCTTGATCATGATATATTCATCACCAGTCAATTGTGATAGTAACGCAGTTTTCAATGCTTCTTTTATTTCGAAATAGAAGACATTTTCCTCACCAATTTGCGCGGCGGCAGCTTTCGCGAAGGCTTTGATATGATTGCCGTAAGCAAAAACTTTGTCGATACTGTCTTTTTCGATTGTTTTTCCAGCATTATAATGGAATGTATCTGCATCTGCACCAAGTTCTAGCATATCCGCAACCACGACAAATTTTTGCTTATTTGGAGCTTCCAAATGCATAAATGTTTTTAAAACAGCCATCAGTGCAGTGGGGCTAGAATTGTAGGCATCATTCAGAATATCGCTACCTTTCACTCCAACAAGCCACTCTAAACGGCTATTTGAGCGTTCCATATTCGCCAACGCTTCTTTCACATCACTTACCGAAATATCAAGTTCTTTTGCGGCTAACATCGCAGCCATGGTGTTAAACACGTTATGCTCGCCGACAATCGGTACGAAAATCTCCACATCCGGCGCGATATTCGTCGTGAAAGATGTACCTTCCATTTCGGTTCGCATCATTTCAGGACGCAAATCTCCGCTTTGACCAAAAGTAGCAACACGGTAATCGGCTGTAATCAGCGGCTTTAAAAGTTCCTCGTCACTTGGATAAATAAGCAGGCTCTCTGGGTTCAGGCCATCCGCAATCTCCATTTTTGCCTTGGCGATTTCCGCTCTGGAACCTAAATGTTCTAAGTGTGCCTCGCCGACATTCGTAATCATCGCAATATCCGGCATAACAATTTTCGTCAAAACTTCAATCTCATGACGATGATTCATTCCCATCTCGAGCACTGCGACTTCGGTATCCGCTGGCATGCTAAGAATCGTATACGGCAGACCGATATGATTGTTAAAATTCCCACCCGTTTTGTGTACACGGTATTTCGAAGCAGCGATTGCGGCCATGATATCTTTTGTCGTTGTCTTCCCGTTGCTTCCCGTAATTGCAATCGTTTTTGGGGTTACTTCTTGCAAATAAGCTTTTGCCAGATTTTGCAACGCCGTTAATGTATCTTCCACCATCAAAATTGGCACGCCTGCAGGAGGATTCGGTACATCTTTTTGCCATAGAGCAGCACTTGCTCCTGCATCATATGCATCTTTAACAAACGCATGCCCATCACGCGATTCACCAACAAAAGGAACGAATAAATCTCCCGTTTGAATTTGGCGCGTATCAAAGCAAGCACCTGTCAATTCGATGTCACGCCAAGCATCCACATCATTTAAAACCTGAATCATTTCTGCAATTTCTGCCACCGTCTTTTTCAAATCTAATCCTCCTAAAATCCCGAGAAAAAAGCAGCCCGCATTTGGCACTGCTTTTCTAACTCGATTAATCCTCTAATGTATATTTCAAGTTATTTTTTGCCTCATGTCGTTCTTTTGCAAGTTCCACCAACTTTACAATTAGTTCCGAGTATGGCAAACCACTTTCCTGCCAAAGTAGCGGATACATGCTATATGGTGTAAAACCTGGCATCGTGTTCACTTCGTTCAAGAAAATCTGGTTATCCGCCGTCACGAAAAAGTCCGCGCGCACAAGTCCACTGCCAGCAAGTCCAAGGAAAGCACGCTTCGAGTAATCTACCAACTGTTCATAAACCGATGAATCAAGCTCCGCTGGAATCGCCATCACGGTATCGTTATCTTGGTATTTCGCCCGATAATCATAGAAAACCGCTTCCGCACCTTTTGGAATAATTTCACCCGCAACAGAACAAGCCGGCGTATCATTACCAAGAACTGCAATCTCTACTTCACGAGCGACAACACCTTGCTCCACAACAATTCGCCGATCATAACGAAGCGCCTCAAACATTGCCTCAATCAACGTTCCCCGATCCGTTGCTTTGCTAATACCGACACTAGAGCCAAGGTTCGCCGGTTTTACAAACACTGGGTAATCAAGTTCCGACTCAATTTTTGCAACAATCGCGTCCTGTGTTTCCTGCCATTCAATCGCGCGAACTGCCACAGCAGGAACTTGCGGAATACCCGCATCAGCGAACACCATCTTCATCACAATTTTATCCATTGCCGCCGCTGAAGCCAGAACCCCAGCCCCAACATAAGGAAGATTTAGCACTTCCAACAAGCCTTGCACCGTGCCGTCTTCCCCGTTTGGACCATGCAATAACGGGAACACAACCAACTGCTCCAAGTCACCTTCATCACGCAAAGATGCTGGACTAACCGCCAAGCCATGTGATGCTACATCCCGCGAATCTGCGAGCCTAAATCCGTCCATTTGTTCAAAACGCAATTGCTCAACAAAATCTAATTTTCCAGACAAGTTCGGGCCTTGCACCCAGTCCCCCTCATTCGTTATGTAAATCGGTTTTACCTCAAATTTATTAAACTCAAGCGCATTTATTACAGAAAAAGCCGTTTGCAAAGAAATCTCATGCTCCGCCGACTTCCCACCATATAAAACTACTAATTTTGTTTTCATGATAACCCTCCATTTTACTCACCAAATCAATACAATCTATTTTAACATGTTTTCAAAAGAATAACAGAAAAAGCATTGAAAAATTCTCTCAATGCTCCAATCTTTTAATATTGTAGTTTCTCAGTCTTTAAAACGAAGCAATCCCGCTAAATCCTAAAAGCGACGACAAATGTTCAGATTCTAAGCAAATCCGAGCACCGGAGCGGAATATAAAATTTGTACATGAACCGGAGCACAGACTTTAACGACGAAGGTGAGCGTTTGCCCCCACCTTTAGATTCCGCTGGTGAGTTTGAGACCAATGACACCGGCAATAATAAGCGTGATAAACAAAAGTTTCAACACACTTTTCTTCTCCTTAAAGATAACCATTCCCATTACAACCGAGCCAACCGCACCGATTCCCGTCCAAATCGCATAACCTGTGCCGATTGGAATCGTCTTTAAAGCAAGGGATAACAAGAAGAAACTCGCGGCCATCGATACTACTGTCCAAATAGAGTATTTCAGTTTTTTAAATCCTTCTGAAAGCTTCATCATCACAACAAAAGCCATTTCGCAAAGACCGGCAACCAATAGAAAAATCCAAGCCATCATGCGTCACCAGCCTTTTCATTCGATTTTGCGCCGCCATCAACCAATTTCAACCCAATAATTCCCAAAACCAACACAATCAGCGAAATAATCTTCCAAAGATTTGCTGATTCATTTAAAAATACCATGCCAATAATTGCTGTTCCAGCTGCTCCAATACCAGTAAAGACTGCATACGCCGTTCCAATTGGAATCTTTCGCATCGCCCGAGCAAACAAATAGAAACTAACAATCAAGAACGCAATCGTTAACAAACTCCATCCTAATCTACTAAACCCGTGTGCTTCCTTCAAACCGAACGCCCAAACAATTTCAGACAATCCAGCGAGCACTAAATAAAACCATGCCATCACTTTTTCCTCCTAAATACTGGGCTGTCCCAAATTGGTTTAAAATACGATAAAGTTCGTATTCCGAAAGGTCATCCTCTCTCGTTTTTCCTATAATAACGCGGCCAATGCTTCCCAAGCTGCGTCACGGCGCTTTGCAAAATCCTCTTGACTGTATGTTTCGTGCTCCAAGCTTAAACCATCTAGCAAGCAATAGAATAAGAAAACCCACTTCTCCTTCTGTGCAGCACCTAACTTCTTGCCCAAAATTGCACCAATGGATTTCGATGTCATTGCTTCATATGTCATCATTTCCTCACGCATCTGTTTCGCAAGTGACTGTGGCGGGAAGAAGATAGCACGTTGAAAAAATCGTTTTACCTGAGGATTCACACCAAAGTCAGTTACTTTATAAAAGAAGGCTCGCAATTCAGTTTCCATTGTAGCATGCTTTTCCTGTACAACCTCTTCCAACATCAACAATTCATGCCGCATCACATCACGATAAATCTCTAGAAACAGAGCTTCCTTCGAGGCAAAATGCGCATAAATCGATGGCGTTTTAATCCCGACCGCCTTTGCAATTTCTGACAACGCCGTTCCTTCATATCCCTGTTCCGCAAAAAGCGGCAATGCGGCATCTTTCAATCTTTGCCCAGACATGAAATCACCACCTAACTAACATTCATTAGTTTTATTATATCAAAAAAATCATGAAATACAACCTTTTTATTTCATGATTTCTTAAAAAGCTCGATTAACCATCAATTACAGACCATTCATTTTGCTTCACATCATAGATTAAATGCGCTACCACATGCCCGTACTCGATTAAATCGTTCGAACGTAGTAACTCTTGCATATCGTCTTTCAGATTCAGCCCAATAGGCACCTCAATCTGATTCCGAGTTTTCACAGCATCATCAAACGAAATACAAGCCCCTTCTCGAAAATATTTGGCGAATTTCTTCAATAAGTCTGCCGGTATGTCTGCAATTTTTTTCCGTTTCATAAAAGGTAATACGATTTTCTCTGCTGTCATCTGCATCATATTTTTCCAAATCGCATAGCCAAGCACATGATAAAATTGATCTAAATTACGATAATAAACCTTATTGTAGCGCCCATCATCTTTCGTTAAGTAAATAAAATCATTTTGCAATTTATAGTAAAAAGGGGAACGCAAATGCCTCCCTGTATGTGCCAAATAAAGCAATTCCGCGACTTCCTGCGCCGTAAGCTGATTCACTAAATCAATTTCTTCAAAATCCACCCAGCAAAAATCACCATATTGTGAGACAGGTGCTTTTTTCAGTTCTGATAAATCTCTAACTTCGCTATAGTGAAAAGATGTATGCGCATTGAATGATGCCTCTGGAAATTGATGTTTTAACAATAAAATATTTTGAGGTGGCGACATAACACCATTCATAAAATCACAAAAAGTAATACCGCTTGTTACGACATTATTTATTACATTATCTATATGTACATAAATCGTCTGTTGTTTCAAAGACTCTTTTTTCATTGCCTCACTCACCTCTTCCACACATCTATATATCCATCATACAACACTTACGACCAAATGTATGTATCAATTGATTCAAATATTAGTTACTAATTGATGACAACAACACATGAGCATAGTTCTTCTTAGAAAAACGAGGATGGGACAAAAGTTGATCTACAAATCAACGGATGTTCCATCCTCTTCTTACGATTAGTCAACCAATAAACCTT
>NZ_CAUYTL010000067.1:0-5953 GCF_963575615.1 Listeria rocourtiae subsp. hofi
AAATACGTATCCAAAATCTAAATGCAGATTTTGGATACGTATTTTTCTAGGTCAGAGAACCTTTTGTCTCAGACTCATTCTTTATACTTTCTTAAGTCCTCCTTCATACATCCTTGAGACATCCCTGTTATAGTTAATTTATCGAAAAGAAGGAAGGGATTGAGTGACTGTGAGGGAAACAATTTTAGAGACCGCTGCACTTTCGAAAAAATTCGGAAATAACTATGCGGTGAATCATGTGAATATGACGGTTCAAAAAGGAGATATTTATGGCTTTATTGGTAAAAATGGTGCCGGTAAAACGACTTTTATTCGTTTGGTAACAGAGTTAATGCATACAGATGGTGGGGATATAGCGCTTTTTGGCTCAAGTCATCCGAAAGATATTCGGCAAGCGCGCACGAGAATTGGTGCGGTTATTGAGGGGCCATCCTTATATCCTAATCTAACCGCCTATCAAAATCTAAACTACTATATTCTCCAAAAAGGAATTCCTGATAAGAAACGTATCGATGAGGTTCTTGAGTTTGTTGGCTTGGAGAATAGTGGACGCAAAAAGTATCGCAATTTTTCGATGGGAATGAAGCAACGTCTTGGCATTGCGCTTGCTATTTTGCATCATCCAGATTTCTTAATTTTGGACGAACCGATTAATGGGCTTGATCCGATGGGTATTATTGAGATTCGAAACATCATTCTAAAATTAAATGAAACTTATGGCACAACAGTTTTTATCTCAAGTCATATTTTGACGGAATTAGCACTAGTCGCAAATCGTTATGGTATTATCAACAACGGGCGTCTCGTAAAAGAGCTGTCAAAAGAAGAGTTAGAGTCCGAAAGCAGGCGTTACTTGGTACTAAAAACGGTGAATAAAGAAGCTGCGACGATGCATTTAGAGAGCTTACTGGAACTGCATCAATACGAGGTTCATAGTGACGGTAGAATCCGTATTTTTGAATACATCGATCAGCCGGAAAAAATCAGCCAAGTTATGTTTGATGCCGGAGTTATTATTACAGAATTGCGTGTCGTTGAGGCGAATTTGGAAGATTACTTTATAGATTTAATTGGAGGGGAAAATCAATGATTGGATTGATTCGAGCAGATAGCTATCGTTTAACGAAGGGGAAAATGTGGATGCCTTTAGTCACGCTAATGGTTATCGCAGTGGTGGTAGCTGGTTTGATATATTTAGCACTAAATGTAGATTGGATATCCTTATCACAAAGCGGTGAAACACTCACGCCAGCCGATAAAGCATTGCTTAGCAAAACATTAACCGGAACAGAAATGAGTCAATTGATGTTATCTTTTAGTATCGTACTAGCCATGGCATTTATCTCGATATTCTCGAACCTATGGAGTATTGAATTTTCAGCAGGTGTGGCACAAAATGTTCTCGTATCAGGTGTTTCACGCTCCACTTTTTACTTCTCAAAGCTTGTCACTGGATGGGCAGTCGGTACTTTGATGTTAGTCGTATATACAGTATTCATCGCGATATCAGCGCAACTTTTTGTTGGTCATGTTGATTTTGTGGCGATTTTGCTCGGAATGTTAGCACAACTCCCTTTATACTTAGCGCTCATCACAATTGGATTTTTTATCTTCATTTTAATTCCGAAAGAAAGCATCGCAATAGTGACGTATATTTTGACATTTTTATTCATCGAACCGATTATTAGGAATCTCGTGAATGTATTCTTACCAAAATGGACGGTTATCAAAGACATGTTTCTATTTAGCAAAATTAGCGTCATGTCAGACCTTTCTGCATTGAGTCAGCACACAATCACGACGAATATTTTAACAGGATTAGCATACATGGCGATTTTTACAATATTAGGCTGGTTTTTATTCCGATTTAAGGAAATCAAGTAATATGATAAAATAGAGACGAGGAAGGGAGCGGTGGTGAGCATGGTTTATCTTTTAGGAGCGATAATTGTTATTTTGTTAGGCTGGATTATTTTAATCAAAAAACAACTACGAACAACATCTACAAAAATAAAGGATATCGCAACAAGGCGTGGCTCAAATGAACAGTTGACAATGGATGTGGCCTCACCAGAAATCAGGCAACTGCTCCTTCACGTCAATGAATTGTTAGAAGAAAAGTCAAAAACGGAGCGCCAATTTCAGAGCTTAAACAAGGAATTACGCGAGACTATCGAAAATGTTTCCCATGATTTAAGAACGCCATTAACTTCCTTGTCTGGATACTTACAATTAATGGAACGCAATACATTAACGCCTGAAGAACGCGAAAAATATAGCCTCATCATTAAAAATAAAATCCAAACACTGACCGAACTTGTCGAGAATTTCTTTGTGTTGTCGAAACTATCGAATGAGGAAGGGAAGTTACGACTAGAATCCATGAACTTATCGGATTTTATTACAGAAAGTGTGGCTTCTTATTATGAAGATTTTTCAAGAAAAGGTATTACGCCAGAGCTTTTGATTGCGCCTGGCATTGAGGTGAATACAGACCGTAAAGCACTGCAACGTATGGTAGATAACTTTATTTCGAATATGTTAAAGCACGGGGATGGGCCAATGAGTATAGCGCTCACGAAACAAAATGGTAAGGCAGTTTTGACTTTTTCGAATCGGGCGAGCCAACTGACAGAAGCTGATGTGCCGCGTTTGATTGAAAGATTTTATACCGCTGACCGAGTTCGCAGTGGCAATAATACAGGGCTAGGTTTGGCGATTATCGATCTATTAACAAAAAGATTAGGGGCTAGTTTGACAGTCAAATGGAGCGATGAGATATTAATGTTTACGGTTATTTTTAAATAATAAAAGCGCTGAAATCATGAGTTTTAAGAACTCTGATTTCAGCGCTTTTTGATGATTTTTAAACGACCGTGTTTTCGCTATTCTCAGCTTCAATTCCTTCGCGTCGCAATTTTATCAGTCGCACTAGGTTGACAATCAATGTTTTGGTGAGAGCGTATGTTGGCACGCCTAGAATCATACCTAGAATTCCTGCTAAATTCCCGGCTACAATCAGGATGATGATGATTGTTAGTGGGTGAATAGCCAATGATTTACCCATGATGTAAGGCGATAGCAAGTTTGAATCGATTTGCTGTACTATAGTTACGACAACGATAACTAGAACGGCTTGTAAAGGTGAATCAAATAGGGCAACGATAACAGCTGGAGCCGCCCCGATAAATGGCCCTAAATAAGGAATAATATTCGTCACACCAGCGATTAGGCCGAATAAAAGAGCATATGGTTCGCCAATAATGAAATAACCGATCATCGTAAAAATACCAACAAACATACAGTCAATTGCTTGGCTAGAAATATACGTTGAGATGGTCTTATTCATCGCTTGAATAATTTCGCGTGCCTCTGTACGAATGCCTTGCGGGAAGAATTTCTCACTAGAATCAAGGAACTTATGCCCGTCTTTAAACATGTAGAATAAGATAAATGGAACAGTCACAAGAATCATAACAAAGCCCGAGATAAAGCCAAAAATCAAGCCCAAGCTACCACTCAAACTACCAACAACAGTATTTAAAAGCTTTGGAATCGAAATATTTAGCTTCTCCATCTCCGCTTTAATATCGACATTTTTGATATTACTATCCTTCACTAAATTATCCCACCAATGTTGGAATTGTTCCCAATATTGCGGAGCAGCTTTTACAAGTGAAGCGACTTGATCTGCTAAAATTGGTCCCAGCTGCACAACTGCAAGTACTAAAATTGCAATAAAGGCAACAAAAATACTTAGAACACTAACTAAGCGAGGAACCTTTCTTTTTTCCAGAAATAAAACGATTGGGTTAAATAGATAAAATAAAAAACCAGCAATCAGAATTGGAAGAAATAGCGTTGAAATGATGACTCCAATTGGTGCGAAGATAAAGCTCATCTTATTAAGTACGAATAAGATAACAACTAACGCAAGAATTTCTAATGTCCAGAAAAATAATTTGGACTCTTTGAAGCGTGATATTTTCATGATAGGTCCCCTTTCTAAACTGGATTTGCAAGAAAATAATCTTAACAAGTCCAGCGATTTCCATATGTATACTATTAACAATAGTAACATTATCGTGGGGAAAAGGCCACTTAAATCTATAACTTGACATATTTAGAGCAGTTGTTATACTATATATATAACAGTTGCAGAAAGAAGGTGCGTGGATGTTACTTCAAATAGATTTGCAAGCCGAAGAACCGATTTATACACAAATTATGCACCAAATTATTGAAGGTATCGCGAAAAAAGAGTTAGAACCTGGCGATGATTTGCCGTCTGTGCGTATTTTAGCGAGTGATATTGGTATCAATTTTCATACTGTGAATAAAGCATACCAATTACTAAAACAGGAAGGCTATATTTTGATTCACCGTCAAAAGGGAGTAGTTATCCACCCAGATGGCGTCGAAAAAGCAACGGAAGCCTTTTATGAAAAGTTGAGAAGAAAAGTGAGGCCGCTCATTGCAGAATCCATTTCTCGGTCTGTTTCCAAAACGGAGTGGGAGAAAATTTGCGCAACTATCTATGATGAGATTGAACCTGAGGAGGGGCAATAATGGAGATACTAATTTTTATCGCAATGATGCTCGTGATTGTTGTATTACAAGCTGTGACGCCCTATGTTATTCGACGCGGGGAGAGTTTTGGCGTAATGGTAGGTGAAAAAGCTGCGCATTCTCCAGATTTGCGTAGAATGAAGCGCCAGTTCCTGCAGTGGAATGTAGTAGTAGGAATTACAATAACGGCCGTGGCGACGCTATGCTTAGCTGTAACGTCGAATGAGAGTTGGCAGGCTGTTATCTTTATCATTTCGATTTTTGCCATCCTTATCGTCTCGTTTCTCATATACATTCGATTTTATAAAGCATCCCTTGCTTGGAAGCGTGAGAATCTGCAAATGAGTGGAGAGAAAATGGATATAGTTATGGTAGAAACAACATTCCATCACCAAAAACGAACGATTTCATATGCGTGGTATTTAATTCCTTTAGCGTTGATTTTTATTACGATAGCGCTGACAATTATTTATTACAATCAAATTCCAAGCCAAATTCCGATGCATTATAATTTTGCAAATGAAGTAACAAGAGTCGCAGCTAAGAGTTATCGGACTGTCATGATGATGCCGGTGATGCAAGTATTCATGTTAGGACTGTTTATGTTTATAAACTATATGATGTCACGAAGTAAGCAAGTGATTGATAATGATAATCCCACAGATTCAATGAAAAGAAGTATCCTTTTTAGACTAATATATAGTAAATTCAACTTATGCATGTGTATACTGCTGATTACAATGTTTATGGTTATTCAATTATCGTTTATCTTTCCTATTTCGCAAACAATTATTGCTATCATGACGATTGCTGTAATCATCGTTATATTCGGTGGCTTAGTTTTCCTGATGCTGTACGTTGGCCAAGGTGGCAGCAGAATAAAGCTAGATAAAAATCCACAAGAAAATCAATCTAGACCAGTTCGCAATGACGACGAGAACTGGAAATTAGGCGTATTTTACTTCAACCGCAAAGATCCAGCAATTTTTATTGAAAAACGATTCGGTGTTGGTTGGACAATCAATATGGCTAGACCAATCGCGTGGCTTTCTATCGTTGCAATTGTGGGTATTATTATAGTAATCAGCATTTTATTTAGCTAACACAAAAAAGGTAGCAGAATTTAAATTCTGCTACCTTTTTTGTAATGAGCCGTGATGGGCTCGAACCATCGACCCTCTGATTAAAAGTCAGATGCTCTACCAACTGAGCTAACGGCTCTAAAAATGGCTGGGCTAGCTGGATTCGAACCGGCGCATGACGGAATCAAAATCCGTTGCCTTACCGCTTGGCTATAGCCCAAAAATATGGTGGAGGGGGGCAGATTCGAACTGCCGAACCCGAAGGAGCGGATTTACAGTCCGCCGCGTTTAGCCACTTCGCT
>NZ_CAUYTL010000068.1:0-5740 GCF_963575615.1 Listeria rocourtiae subsp. hofi
ACGTATCCAAAATCTAAATGCAGATTTTGGATACGTATTTTTCTAGGTCAGAGAACCTTTTGTCTCAGACTCTTTTTTGTTGCCATAAAATTAGATTTCTGAAAAAATTTATGTTTTATAAATAAATTAATAAACATCCTGTTTTAGGTAAAGTAGCTGGTAAATTATAAGTAAGGCTAGTGACAACAAATTGGGAAGGAGATGACTTACATGAAAAACACATTTGGGACGTTGCAACTTTTAAATAGCGAAAAATCATTGTACTTGTTTATGAAAGCCACCTCACAATTTCTACTAGAATGTGTCAAAAAAAGCAAACTTGAAATTATGCCTGAGATTCACTTTTGAGGAATCCCAGCTAAGATATTCATCTCATTTTAGATACCGAAGCGCAGTGAGCAAGGAGGTGAGTATTATTTAAAAATACAATATCCCCCTGTCCTAAAGCCATGGAAAAATAAAATTTGAGGAGAGACGTAAAAATTTATGAAGAAATTGAAAAAAATGAAAAAACTATTGATTATGTTTATGGTAGCAGTTATAGCAATAACTGTTATTCCATTTAACTTTAGTTCAGCAAGTACGGATCACAGTGCTAACTTTATTACAGACGTTAAGCTTGATACGACTGAAACAACGATTGGTCAGAGGTTCCAAGTAGAGTATTTCTGGGCGATTCCAGATAATGTCGATGTTGGAGAAGGCGATACGATGCGTGTCAAATTACCAGAAGAAATCTCATTATGGGACGACGTGAGTTTTGAATTACGCGATGAAAATAACAACCTTGTTGGTCATGGCGTAGCAAAGGCCGGAACGAAAGAAGTGGTCGTTACTTTCACAGATTACCCAGTTGGTAAAGTAAATGTTCATGGAAGCATGAAGGTTTGGGTAGGTATAGACCGCGACAACAGTAATGTCAATGGTGGCGAGACAACAACGCTTACTTTCCCTACGACAAATGGTGAGGTAAAGATTGACATTGGGATAGGCGATATTGGCGATGGTTTTGAAATTCCAGAAGGCGAAAAACTAAATAAATGGGGCTACTGGTACACGTGGGACCCAGATAAAATTCCATGGAATGTACGTATTAATGCCCACAAAGATACTATCCCAAATGCAGTATACAAAGATACGCTAGGTGAAGGTCATACTTTTATCCCAGAATCTCTAAAAATCTATATTGGTGATGTAGATGGAAATGGCTACCCGATTAAAGAAAATGGAATTCCAACAGCGCAAGTCGCAAACATGTTGACGTATACGGCGCAGTCTTTCGAACTACAACTCGGTGATATTTCAGATATAGTATCTATTGAGTACCAAACACGATTAATAAACCCACAACCAGGAACTATCTATAGAAATGAAGGTAATTTAACGGGTACGGATGTAGATGAGAATATAGAATCTGGTGCTGAGTACCGTGGCGCAGCAGGTAACGGAACTGGTGATGATGGGACAGCGAATGTTGAGTTAACGAAAACAGATAATGATCGCCCATCGGTGAATTTACCAGGTGCTACTTTTAAATTACTTGATGAAAATGGTTCGCTGCTTCAAGAAAATTTGGTGACTGATTCCCAAGGGAAGTTGACGATCCCAGAATTGGCTATTGGGAGCTACCAATTAGTTGAAACGGCTCCACCAGCTGGATATAAGTTAGACAGCACGCCAATCTCGTTTGAAATCACAGCTTTTGACACAGGTTCAACCATCCGACTTCAAATGGGCAACACAGCAGAAGGAACCGTTGTTTTAACGAAAAAAGATGCAGATCACGCGGACAGATTATTGAGCGGCGCTGTATTTAGCCTATACAAAGCGGATGGCACATTGGTATCAGCAGATTTCCAAACAAATTCTAGCGGTACTATCACAGCGAATTTACCAATTGGAGATTACTATTTTGTGGAAACAAAAGCTCCGGCTGGCTATGAATTAGACGCTACACCACGCCACTTTAGCATCACATATGACAACTTCACAGACACGCAAAATGTGACAGTGACAAACAAAGAAATCGAAGAACCACCAGTTGTAGAACCAGAGGAACCAAAAGGCAGCATGGAATTAATCAAGCGCGACGCAACCGACAATTCGAAGCGTTTAGCAGGTGCGGAGTTCCGCTTAACTGGCGATAACGGCGAATCACGTACAATCACGACCGACGCAACAGGTAGCGCAAAAGTAGGCGATTTACCAGTGGGCAAATATACGCTAGTGGAGACGAAAGCTCCTGCTGGCTATGAGTTAGATGCCACACCTCACACATTTGAAATTACAGAAGCGAATCATGCAACTGTTCAAATCGTGACGGTTGATAATATACCAGAACCAATTATTGCACCAGAAGAGTCAAGAGGTAGCTTAGAGTTAATCAAACGTGACGCAACAGATAATACGAACCGTTTAGCAGGCGCTGAATTCCAACTAAAAGGCGATAATATTGCATCTCAAACCATAACAACCGACTCATCAGGAAGTGTCACAGTAACTGACTTACCAGTAGGGAAATACACGCTAGTCGAAACAAAAGCTCCAGCTGGTTACGAGTTAGATCCAACACCGCATACCTTTGAAATCACAGAAGAAAACCATACTACAGTCCAAGTGGTAACAGTTGAAAATACACCAGTAACGCCTGAACCACCAAAAGGCAGCGTACAACTACAAAAAGTCGATGCGGCAAACAACAACGGTTTAGCAGGAGCGACTTTCCAATTACTAGATGCATCTGGGACGGTTATCCAAACAGTGACGACTAACGCGAGCGGTATCCTCACAATGACCGATTTAGAGCTTGGCAAATACAGCTTAGTTGAGACGAAAGCTCCAACAGGTTATGTTTTAGATGGGACACCAGTTAATTTTGAAATCACGGAAAGTAACGCGACTCAAATGATTTCCTTGACGAAAGAAAACGAGAAGATTGAAGTGCCAGAAATCCACAAAAATGTGGAGAACTACCAACTATTTGACTGGAACGTACTAGCACAAATGAACAATACGAAAGCTGGCGTGCAAAACTTAACGCTAAGCAACCGTGATGACGCTTTTGTATGGAATATTGACACGATTTTTGGTAACGATACGGCGAGCTGGACAAAAGCAGTCATTACCGACGAAATTAACAGCTTATTGACGATTGAAGACGTTCAAATCAAGGATGCACAAGGTAAAGATGTTACTGGAAACGGCACATTAGCTGTCGATGGCAACAACATTACTTTCACGCTGAACAAGCAAGAGGATAGCTTCGCGTTCTTGGCAGGCCAAACGTATACGATGAGCGTTCGCACAGTAATCAAGGATGGCGTAACGGATGAGCAATTAGCACCATTCATCAAAGACGGTGGGATTCCGAACCAAGCAGAGCTAGCTTTTGGTAACGAAGGTGACTTATTGGTCTCTGAAATTCCGACAGTAACTCCACCAACAGTGAACCCTGAAATTCACAAAGATATCGAAAAGCAAGAGCACCTAGACTTAACGAATCGCGATGATGCCTTCGATTGGAACATCCACACAGCTTTCGGTAACCAAACAGCGAGCTGGAACCAAGCGATCATCACGGACCAAATCAACAACTTACTTGCGATTAAAAACATCCAAATTGTTGACGAAAATGGTAATGATGTCACGGCAAACGGCACGATCACAGAAGAAAACAACTTGATTACTTTCACGATGCACAAAAAAGACGATAGTTTTGCGTACCTTGCAGGACACACGTACACGATGACCGTCACAACAGAAATCAAAGCTGACACAACAGACGAGCAACTAGCACCATTCATCCAAGAAGGTGGCATCCCGAACCAAGCAGAATTAGCATTTGGCAACGAAGGTGATCTGCTAAAATCTGAAATTCCAACCGTCACACCACCGACAGTCAACCCAGAAATCCACAAAGACATCGAAGGCGTGCAACATGTAGACCTAGCAAACCGCAATGACGCGTTCAACTGGAACATCCAAACCATTTTTGGTAACCAAACAGCCACATGGAATCAAGCGATTATTACCGACCAAATCCACGAATTCCTAAACATCGAGAAGATCCAAATTACGGATGAAAACGGCACTGACGTCACTGAAAATGGCACGATCACACAAGAAAACAACTTGATTACCTTCACAATGGACAAAAAAGAAGACAGTTTTGCCTACCTTGCAGGACACACGTACACGATGACCGTCACAACGACGATTAAAGCAAACGTAACAGACGAGCAACTTGCGGCATTCCAAACCAAGCAGAACTAGCATTTGGCAACGAAGGCGATTTCCTACAATCCGAAATCCCAACAGTAACACCCCCGACACCAGTAGAAGAACCCGAAAAAGTAAACCCACTAACACCAGAGAACCCGACAGAACCAATAACGCCTGCAACACCACAAACACCAGCAAAAGAAACCAAAACACCAAAACCAAGCACAGAAAAGAAAAACGTAGCAAAAGCAGACACACCATCCGCACCAAAAACGGAGAAAAAATCCGGCTTCTTCTCGATTCTACCGAGCACAGGAGATGCACTAGAGTACATCTGGGTTATTCTCGGAGCAGCGATTCTCTCTATCTTAGGAGTCATTGCATTCAGACGCTACAGAAAAGCATAAGTAACACAAAAAAGGCGCTCGGAGTGGGCGCCTTTTTTATTCTCTGTATTATTATATGGTCTTTGGCACTCAAAATTGTTCATGATTTTCGGGTATCTTCGCAATATGTCCCAATAACGGAATATCTAACACTTCCACTACATCCGCCTCGTCTCTAAACTTCGTATTAAAAACAACGAGAATAAACACGGTGAAAAAGCCAATTATGAGCCCTCCCATTGCGTATCCACAAATGAGTAGGACTCGATTTGGACTAACTGGTTTTGGGTTCGATGCAACCGTTGCTCTAGCTAGTATGTCGATATTGTTGACGTTCATGATATCTGGCGTTATTTTTGCGAAGGAGTCTGCTACAGCGTTGGCAATTACCGCCGCTTGTGCTTGATTTTTATCTTTCACACTGACGTTGATTACTTGCGAATTGTGCTGGCTTCCGACCGTGATTTTCCCCATTAAATTTCCTGCCGTGTAGTGACCGCCTAACTTTTGTGCAACATCATCCAGAATTCGCGGGCTGGTCAACAAGGCTGTGTATGTGTTTACAAGTTGAATGTTAGCCTGCACCTCTGATGTTTGGATAGTCGTTACACCTGCGGATTGTGCCGATTGCGTCACTAAAATCTGTGTTTTGGCTTCATACATTGGCGTAATGAAAAATAGTAGTGTGATACCGGCAATGAGGACTCCTATAAGAGTTGTGCTTATTAAAAACCACACGTATCTCTTCATTATTTGATACATATTTTTAATACAAATCGTTTCTTTCATGTCATCTGAGTCCTTTCCATGTAGTTACAAGTACAAGCATATCAAGCCCAGTTCTACAATAAAAAAGGCGAGAAACACCATGTATGGTTATGAGTCTCTCGCCTATATTGCCATTTATTTTTGAATATTGATTGTTTGCGTGTCGAGTACTTTTCCTGCTTTGTCGAAAGCTTGGATAGCGATGACATCGTCTGCTGATTTGATCTTGTCTAGTGCGTAGAATTTGAACGTGCCGTCTGCGTTGAATGTACCACCTTTATAGGCTGCCCCGTTCACAGTTACGACTACTGATTTCACGTCGCCAGTATACGTACCTGTGATGTTTTTATCACCAACTGTGTATG
>NZ_CAUYTL010000069.1:0-5615 GCF_963575615.1 Listeria rocourtiae subsp. hofi
CTGGACGCTACCCCACATCCATTTACAATTGGAGAAACGGAAGTAACGGTGCCATTTGATTTGAAGATAGCGAATACTAAAACACCAGACCCCGTTGGTTCAGTGGAGCTTTTAAAACAAGATGGGGCAACGCAACAAGCGTTGCAAGGAGCACGATTTGAACTATATGAAGGGAAGTCAGAAGCGCCGGGGGACTTGGTAGGTACGTATACATCTGGGCCTAATGGGAAGCTTTCGGTAGATAATTTACTATATGGAGATTATCATTTTATAGAAATACAAGCTTCAACTGGTTATATTACGGATGGCACTCCAACTGATTTCACCATCGATAGCTCTACCACAACATTGGAATTAGTTATGGATAATTTAAAAGATTATAACCCACAAATTCAGACATTAGCCTTCGAAACAGATACTATGAGCAAAGAATTATATCCAGGTATGGCCACACAAATTAGTGATAGGGTTTCCTATCAAGAACTAACACCTGGAAAAACATATCGCTTAGAGGCCAAATTGATGACAAAAAATGGACTAACGACATTGACACAAGGGACTAAAACATTTACGACTACTGGTGAAGATGGCGAAGAGACAGTCGTGTTAGATTCTTTTGATGCACGTGCGTTGAAAGGGCAACAAGTTGTTGTATTTGAACAAGTCATTGATGTGGCAATAAATGATATCGTAGCAACACATGAAAGTTTGACTGACGCAGACCAAACTGTTACTTTTCTTGTACCAAGTCTTCAAACCTTTGCTTTCGAAACAGAAACGGATGGACAATATGATTTGTATCCACATCCTGATTTGAAACTTAGCGATCGAGTGGTTTATACGAATCTAAACCCTGGAGAAAGCTACACTTTGGAGGCAACGTTAGTGGATAAAGTCGACGGAGCGCTTGTATTTACACAAGGGACACACTCATTTATTCCGACAATGGCTTCTGGAGAGGTCTCTGTACCTCTGAATACATTTGATGCAACACAACTAAAAGGAAATGCCTATGTTGTATTTGAAGTATTAAAAGATGAGAGTGGGCAAGTTATCGCCGAACATAGAGATACGAATAGTTTGACACAAGGTATTTCGTTTGTAGCACCTACTATCGAGACAAAGGCTAGTGACAAAGCAACTGGTGGTAATCAGGTCTTACCAAGACCAGTTACCATCGTTGATAATGTGAGTTATACAAACCTTGATCCGAGCAGAACATACCAATTAGAAGGGATTTTAATGGATAAAGCAACAGGAGACCCTATTCTTGTGAATGGATTTACCGTGACTGCAACAAAAGAATTTGAGCCAGAAGCAACAGATGGCATTACCGCACTTGAATTTGATGTAGACACGTCCAATCTAAAAGGAAAAGATATCGTTGTCTTTGAGACACTGAAATTAGATGGTTTTACAGTAGCATTGGAACATAATATTAATGCTATAAGCCAAACGATTGAAGTAGTTGATCCGTCCATTGGCACGACACTTCAAGATGAAGAAACGGGTACTCAGAATCCTAGCCCAGAAGAGGATATTACTTTAGTAGATACTGTTCATTATGAAGACCTGATTGCTGGTCGCGAATATACTGTAAAAGGTGTTCTAATGAATAAATCAACAGAAGCACCATTGCTTGTTGATGGCGAACGGATAGAAGCAGAAACGGCATTCACACCAGATGCTACGAGTGGTGATGTTGAAGTTACTTTCGCATTTAATGCAAAAGGTCTTGCAGGTCAAGAGGTTGTCGCTTTTGAAGGTCTATATGCGGCTGGACAACTCGTTGCAAAGCACGAAGATATTGATGATGGAAATCAAACCGTGCAGTTTAAGAAGCCAAATCTGAAAACGACAGCAACGGATGTGAACGGTAGTAAAGACATAGAGCCTACAGATAAGCAAGTAGTAGACATTGTGAATTATGCAGATTTAATTTCTGGAAAAGAATACACGGTTAAAGGGAAGCTAATGGACAAAGCAACGGGAGAGCCTATTGTCATTGCAGGAAAAGAAGTTCTTGGTGAAACAACATTCACTCCTGAAGAAGCTAATGGCTCCATAGAAGTTTATTTTGACCTAAATGCTCGTGAATTGGCAGGTAAGGATGTTGTTGTATTCGAGAAACTTTATCGTAACGGCAAAGAGGTAGCCATACATGAAGATATTAATGATGCAGCTCAGACGGTGCACTTCACTCTGTTATCTACCAAACCAGAGCCACCAAATCCTAATAACCCTCCATCAAACAAGCCTGGTACAACAGGTTCAACGGGCATAAATGGCACATTACCTAGTACAGGTGATACAAACTCTCCTTACGGTATCGTCATTGGTACATTGTTAGTTGCTATGGGAAGTGTTTTATGGAGTAAGAGAAGAAGATATTAATAAAAAGTTCTGAATAAAAAATGGGATTAGAAATAGAGGTATGAGCTGGGAAACAATTAGGGGCATCGGCCGAAATTTGATATTTATAGGGTGGGAGTATATTAATTTTCTTGGGAGTATCGATTTCCAGCGCCAGAGGATGCCGTCTTTCAAATCTTAAAACCTTTGGATTTTTTTATAAAATAGAAAGCAAGGTCATCCGTTGCACTGCAATAGGTTACCTTGCTTTTAAAAATTTCTTAGCGTTGTGATTCCGCGTTTTGTTCCCCCTACCCCTATAAGGGGAGTGGTTTATGAATGGATTAGTTATTCTGTTATTAATTGGTTATTGCATATTTCAAGGCATCAATGGTTTTAGGGGCATAAGAAAACGTAAAAAAAATTGATGTGATGTCAATAACTTGGACAAAAATAAATAGAATTTAATTCGCTTTTCTTTCAAAATCGTTTGGTGTCAAGTAGCCTAAAGATTGATGAATACACTTTGTATTATAAAAGCCATAATTCTACACCCAAACAATTACGTGAATTCATTTGTTTTCTCTTGCTTTTTAAACATGATTTCGGTAAAATGGAGGGTTCAAGCTTTAACATCGCACATACAAAGGGATTATAAATGAGACCATCGTTCTAGTGTACCATATAACAATCACAAATACAGCTTTAAACGAGTCCATACGCTAGATACAGCCCAAAAAAGCATCGTTCACTATTATTTAAGCCTACGCCCTGACCTACAAACGGCCTATGCCATCAAAGAAGCCTACCAGGCTTGGTTTGATACCCATAAAGCACAAGAACGTTGTGATGTTCGCCGTTCCTTACATGACTTTTACAAACTGGTAAAAGATAAAAAGTTGCCAGAATTCCTAAAGGCTATCGGCACTTTTGAACGTTGGGAAACAGAGATTATCCATGCGTTTATTTACCCACACCTATCGAATGGCTTTGTAGAAGGCATTAACAATCGAACCAAAGTCATCAAACGCACGTCCTATGGCTACCGAAGCTTCGCAAGATTTCGCGCCAAGATACTTGCACAACACTTTATGGAATGTTTTGATATTTTTGTAAGCTAAAAAAAGGAACGAGCTCTTGATTCTCTAGCTCGAACCTCGATATTTTATCCCAACAATTGACATAGAGCCATTTTAACAAAGCGCGCTATTTTTGTGTACTTATTTCTATCTATAAAAAAGGATGGAACATCCGTTGATTACTAATCAACTCTTGTCCCATCCTCTTTTATCAGCTAAAATTACGCTTTTTCAACGTTAGCAGCTTGAGGTCCACGTTGACCTTCTTCTACGTCAAAAGTAACTTTTTGGCCTTCGTCTAAAGATTTGAATCCTTCACCTTGGATAGCGCTGAAATGTACGAATACATCGTCACCGTTTTCGCGTTCGATGAAACCAAAACCTTTTTCGCCGTTAAACCATTTTACTGTACCTGTTTCCATATCTAAATTCCTCCTCGTGCACACTGGCACATAATATTACTATTCCTGCTTAGCGGTACGAAGTGGAAAGTTATTCACTAATCATTTCTTCACCAACAAAAATAAGTCTAGTTAAATATACCACGCTTTCTTTAATAAAGCAAACATTTACTCTTTGTAAAATCCTTTCAAGAAAAAAAGAATGTATTTCAGCCTCTAAATTAGGTCTAGCAGGTCATTAATTCTTAGTAAAAATTTCATCTCTTGTATAAAAAAATAAGGATTTTGTTTATATAAGAACCTCCTATTTCCTTGAAATGCTACAAAAATTTTGATGTTTCAAAACATGCTAGACGTCTTTCTTCTATATAATATAAAATTTAGAGTATAATTTTTAGGGCAGATTCTTGGAAAAAAAGAGAAGCTACATGGTATAATAAAGAAAGCGCTTATATTTTGAAAGGTAAATCCATAGGGGGCAGTTGCATGCTAAATGAACAACAAATCACAAAGTTATTACAACGTGTAGTAGATCCAGTATTAGAATCTACACTACAAGAAACAGAAGGCATCATGGAAGTGAGTGTTATAAATACAAGTGTAACGCTTCAAATAGCTTTGGCTGATCCAGAGCACAACACAGAAAAGTTCACTACAAACATAACAGAACTTTTAGGGGAATTTGGATGTGAAGATATCCATTTTGAACTAGGCTATCTCCCAGTTTCTAAGATAGAGCAGATGTTAGCCGCGAAAAAAAATATACTGTCACCAGAAAGTAAGACACAATTTATAGCAATTGCTAGCGGTAAGGGTGGAGTGGGCAAATCAACTGTTGCAGCCAATCTTGCAGTAGCATTGAAGCGAACAGGGAAGAAAATCGGTTTGCTAGACGCTGATATATACGGATTTAGTCTGCCAATACTGATGGGTACGAAAGATACTCCCAAGACAGTAAACGAGAAAATTGTCCCAGTAACTACATATGGCGTACAATTAATTTCTATGGATTCTTTTGTTGAAGATGGTGAACCAGTTATATGGAGAGGTCCGATGCTTGGAAAAATGATCAAAATGTTCCTAGAAGATGTGAATTGGGACGCTCCGGACTATCTAATTATTGATTTACCACCCGGCACAGGAGATATTGCGCTAGATATTCATACGCTATTACCAACCTGTAATGAATTAATTGTCACAACACCTCACCAAGCAGCGGCAACTGTTGCAGCAAGAGCAGGGATTATGGCGATGAAAAATGAACATCATATTTTGGGAGTTATTGAGAATTTATCCTATTATCAAACAGAGTCAGGCGAGAAAGCACATTTATTTGGAGAAGGTGGCGGGGAAAAAGTAGCGACTGAACTAGAAACAGAGTTGTTAGGTGTATTTCCAATAGAGCAACCAGAGCACAATAGAAATGGCTATTTGTCAGGCGTTTATGAGGCGGAAAGCGCGCAAGGAGAACGTTTTCTAGAACTTGCAAAAAAAATAAATGACTATTTATAAAAAAATATGCAAAAAACTATTGACGTTTAGATAAATAGTTGGTATATTTATAAACGTTGCTGATGCACATAACGCAAAATGCAATTTACGAGATTGACCTTTGAAAACTGAACAGAAACAAAGATAAAACCAATAGAGACAGTGATGTTTCTAGGTAAAAATCGCAGGACGGAAATAGAAAGCTATTTCCAAACAAGTACTAGTAAAGAAATTTGCTAGCGAAGTCAATTTGACGCAAGGATCTTATTCACGGTGTTGAATAAGTATTCAA
>NZ_CAUYTL010000070.1:0-4392 GCF_963575615.1 Listeria rocourtiae subsp. hofi
GCTAACAGTTCCTACTGCCAAGCCTGTAGTGGACTTTCACCACCTAGCATTTGCGCATGCTGGGCGCACAAAAAACAAGCATCCCATCACCTCGGAATGCTTGTTTCTCTATCTAATTACCAACCACCACGCGAATACTGCTTCGGTGGAGTCACTTCCCCACGAACATCTTTCGCTGCCGTTCTTGTCCAATACGGATCACGTAACAACTCTCGCCCTAAGAAAATTAAATCTGCGCGGTCATTCTGCAAAATTTCTTCTGCTTGAACGCCCGTTGTAATCAGGCCAACTGCTCCTGTCGCAATTCCCGCACCTGTACGAATTTTCTCAGCGAACGGCACTTGGTATCCTGGGTAAACTTTCGGAACGGTATTGACTAACGCGCCACTGCTGACATCAAGTAAGTCCGCGCCGTCTGCTTTCATCCATTTTGCGAACGGAATATAGTCTTCTACTGTTAAACCGCCGTGCGCATAATCTGTCGCCGAAACTCGTACGAAAAGTGGGCCATCCCAAACTTCACGAACAGCTTTAATCACGTCGCTTAACACACGGTAACGATTTCCAGCTGGTCCGCCATACTCGTCTTCGCGTAAATTCGAAATCGGTGATAGGAATTCGTGCAATAAATAGCCGTGAGCTGCGTGAATCTCAATCACATCAAATCCAGCTTCTTTCGCGCGAAATGCTGCTTTCTTGAAATCTGCCACGACTTCTTCTATTTCTGTCGCCGTTAATTCATGCGGCTTCTTGCTTTCATCATCAAATGCGATTGGGCTTGGTGCCACTGGATCTACGTCTAAAACGGCTTTCCGGCCAGCGTGCGCCAACTGAATCCCTGCTGCTCCTTCGTGATAATGTATACCGTCAACAATTCGCTTCAAAGCTGGAATTTGGTCGTCATCCCACAATCCTAAATCGCCGTGAGAAATCCGGCCAACCGCCTGTACCGCAGTTGCTTCTATCATGATAAGTCCTACTTGTCCTGCCGCGCGAGAAACATAGTGCGCAAAATGGAAATCGTTCGCAACTCCGTCATCGGTTTCAACAGAATACATGCACATCGGTGACATAGCAACTCGATTTTTTAATGTAAGACCTTTCGTTGTATACGTAGAAAACAATTTTGACATGATTTAATCGCATCCTTTTCTTAATTTATATTTAATTGGAAGGTATTCTAAGTCCTAATTGTGACGGAGACTCGCCACTTCGTAATTGATCCGCAATTTGATCTAGTTTCCGCAAACGGTGGTTGATTCCTGATTTACTAATCGGCCCGCTGGAAAGCATATCACCGAGTTCTTGTAGCGTTACATCTTCATACTGCACACGCAAAACCGCAATTTCCCGCAACTTTTCAGGTAATGCCTCCAAGCCTACTGCAGCCGCAATAAACTTAATATTATCAATTTGTCGCACTGCAGCGTTAATCGTTTTATTCAAATTCGCTGTCTCACAATTCACAAGTCGATTCACCGAATTCCGCATATCGCGCATGATTCGAACATCTTCAAAATGAAGTAATGCCCCAGTAGCACCAATAATATTCAGGAATTCCGTTATTTTTTCGGCTTCCTTCAAGTACGTGATATAGCCATTTCGGCGTTCCAATGTCCGTGCATTCAGATTGAAACTGTTCAGTAAGCTACAAATCGCGTCGTTATGCTCTTCGTAGACCGAATTAATCTCCAAATGATACGATGATGTTTCTGGATTATTCACCGATCCACTTGCCAAAAATGCGCCACGTAGATACGCTCGGCGTGCATTTTTCGTCTTAATTAACGATGGATTGATTGCATTTTGAAATACACCGTCATTCAAAATTGCCAAATCCGCTAGAATTTCTTTGGTGTTCGCTTTTAATCGCACAATATAGACATTATTCTTCTTCAATTTCATTTTTTTCCGTACTAATAATTCAATCGGCGCTTGGTATAATTCTTTCAAAAGCCGGTACATACGGCGCGCAATAGCAGCATTTTCCGTCTGGACATCCACCACCATCATTTGATTAGAGAACGAGACTGCCCCATTCATCCTAATAAATGCCGATAGCTCCACTTTTGCGTCTGTCTTCGTGATATCTAAATTGGTTAACTCTTTCTTTGTTTCCGAGGCAAAGGACATAGACCCTCATTCCTTTTCTTTCAAATTCATCAGAATCTGTAATAATGTATTCGTCACTTTATCCGCAGCATGTCTGACTAATCCACCCTCCGTAGAAAGCAAATCACCAGCAATGACATTAATATTTAACGCATGATCCTTCTCAAAATTCTGCTCAACCTGCATGACGTCATCAGGGAACATCAAATGCCGCGGTACATCGGCTGTATTGATCATCATCGCATCAATAATCGGCCGTCCCACATGGTTCAAAATCACCTGTGCGTGGTCGGCATCCGTGAAGAAATCCGTTTCCCCAACTTGCGTCAAGATATTACAGATATAAACTTTGTAAGCTTTACTTTCAAAAATCGCATCCTGCAAATCCTGCACTAGCAAACTTGGCAAAATACTGGTGTACAAACTTCCCGGTCCAAGCACAATCAGATCTGCATCATGGATTGCTTCAATCGCAGCTGGCAAAGCCTTTACGTCCGCTGGTGTAATAAATACACGATCAATCGGCTGGCCCTGCATCGGAATCGCCGACTCGCCCTGCACAAGCGAGCCATCTTCCATCACCGCATTCAAAATCAGCGGCCGATCCGTAGCCGGAATCACCTTTCCACGAATTCGCATTGCTTTACCCAAAACCTCAATCGCGTCCACGTAACTATCATTCAACTGCGATAACGCCGTCAAAATCAGGTTCCCAATCACGTGCCCCGACAAATCACCTTCCACTTTAAAACGATATTGCATCAAAGCTTCCATTCGCGGATCCGTATTCGAAAGCGCCACCATGACGTTTCTAATATCACCGGGTGGCAATACATCCATCTGTTCACGAATCTTGCCCGAACTCCCGCCATCATCAGCAACCGTGACAATCGCAGTCAAATCAATGGGTTGTTTTTTCAAGCCTCGCAGTATGACTGGTAAACCTGTCCCGCCACCAATCACAACCACTTTCGGCTTTTGTGTCGTTGCCATCTCACTTGCCCTTTCTACGCTTCATATCACGATGCGAGATTTGCGTCTCATATTTCGTCTTCAGATTATTGCCAACGTATTCCGAAAGCGCCACAGAACGATGCTGACCGCCCGTACAACCGATTGCAATCACCAACTGTGTCTTTCCTTCCCGCTTATAATACGGCAATGTAAACAAAATCATGTCCATCAACTTATTCAAGAAAGTCTCCGTCTCTGGCCATTTCATCACATAATTATAAACATCCTTATCAAGTCCAGTCAGTGGTCGCATCTTATCAATATAATGCGGATTCGGCAAGAACCGCACATCAAACACTAAATCCGCGTCAATTGGCAAACCATATTTAAATCCAAACGACATCACCTGCACGTTGAAAACTTCCCGATCACTCGTCTGAAACTCGTTATTCATCCGTTCCCGAAGCTCGCGTGGTGCAAGTGAAGACGTATTAATCACAAGTTGTGAACGCCCCTTCAAATCCTCCAGCAAGTCGCGTTCCTGCTTAATTCCTTCCAGCACCGAACCATTTGGCTCAAGCGGGTGGTGACGACGCGTTTCCTTATAACGAGACACCAAAACCTGGTCATCCGCATCCAAAAACAACATTTTCGTCGTAATAAAAGACGTATTATCCAGCTCATCAAGCGCCGGTTGAATCGAATCAAAAAACTCCCGTCCCCGCAAATCCATCACGAGCGCGATTTTATTCATTTTTCCAGATTCTTTCATTAACTCCCAAAATTTAGGAAGTAAACTCGGCGGTAAATTGTCCACACAAAAATATCCCATATCCTCCAAAGATTGCATTGCGACAGTTTTACCTGCCCCACTCATCCCCGTAATAATTACTAACTGCAAATGATTCGTCGCCATGTATAGCCCAACCTTTCCTATATCAAAAAGTAGTTCCATTCTGCATTCTCAAGCTACTTTCCACTATACTAATATACAACCCCATTTTACCATACCGCCCATCAAAAACCTAACAAAGTAAATCAGCCGGGCGTTTCATTTTTATGAAAAACGCACCTAGCTACAATCGAAACATATTCCATCAAAGCCTTGTTTTTCTCGCTTTACCCACGTTTTAGCACAATATTTGGATGCACTTCATACTATCAATCATTGTTTGCTAGAACGGATGGGTGTTAGAAATGGCTGTCATTTCTATACTTTCTAATCGCCACTACCAGACCACTTAAAAAGACGAGGATGGGACAAAAGTTGATCTACAAATCAACGGATGTTCCATCCTCTTTATATGTATATAGAAATAAGTACAC
>NZ_CAUYTL010000071.1:0-4320 GCF_963575615.1 Listeria rocourtiae subsp. hofi
TTGTGTACTTATTTCTATATACATATAAAGAGGATGGAACATCCGTTGATTTGTAGATCAACTTTTGTCCCATCCTCAATCCCAATCTGATCAACCAGCATTTTCACACAAAACAGCCAAATCAAATTTGGTTTGGTGACATCAGCTATATCCCCACACAAGAAGGTATGCTGTACTGTCATGTTTTTATCGATTGTTATACACGGAAGTGTGTAGGTTTTGCTGTCCGCGATCATTTACGTGACAGTCTCGTTATTGACAGCTTAGAAGGAGCCATCCAGCAGGAGAAACCAAACAATGGCCTCATTATTCATACTGATCAAGGCTCCCAGTATATAGGATATCGCTTTTATGAATGCGCTAGATACTATAAGTTTATCCATAGCCAATCCCGTAAGGGAAATCCGTATGATAATGCTGTTATGGAATCGTTCTATAAGTCATTTAAACGCGAAATACTCCCAGATAAACAATTCCATACAAAGGTACAAGCAAAACTAGAGATTATCGATTACTTAGAGACTTACTATAATTATAAACGCATTCATTCCAGTTTAAACTATCTCATTCCTCATGAATTTGAAGTCGCCAACAAATTCTCTTAATTTTGGTGTCCACTTTTCTGTTGACATTCCAGTACACACCTTATTTTTTCTGTCCAGTTTAGTATAACCTATCCAGCGTTCCTGTCTGATTTGTCAGAATATTTCAGAATGTACGTTTTTTTCTAGATGCATGTTTTGGGCCTAAAATAAGAGCTGAGCTATCGTGAATAACCAAGAAAACTTATGGTTTTGTTAAATCGAGAATTTCTGTCTCGGCAAGAAGCCATTGAACATTTAGGCATCTCTAAACAATGTCTCCACTCTTTAGTTACTCGCGGTAAAATCACCAAAATAAAAAAAGGTCCGCTGTCCTGTTTTACCGTTACGAAATCGAAAGCAGAAAACAGGATTTCAGCGAGCTAAGGAACAAATATCGACCATTCCAATAGACGGAGGAAGTGAAAAGTTAAATAAATTTTTAAAGTTGGTCACGCTGGTAGCAGGCTTTAGGAATAGAGTCAGCATCTCTGAGTAAAATGTAAATTATGCGATTTTGGTAAATATACGTAAAACAAGTGATAATTATTGCAGGAGTGTTGCTACTGAATGTATTGGTAGACTCAGTCAGATAACCTTAGGTGAGGAAGTGAACCAGCAAATAGGTGATATATGGAAAATGCTTGGATGTGTTTGTGAATTCTTTTTTATGTTTACTTAAAACAAAGAAGGGAAAATGAACATCAGATTATTAAAGAGGTAATGGAATGAAAAAACGATAAAATTTTTGCTAGGATTGCTACTTTTAGGTGCTTATTTGTCAGGCATCGGAGGCTATGAGGTAAAAGCTGCGACGGACTATGGCTCGCAATTTGTTACACATGTAGAATTGCAAAATAAAAATGGTGTTGCTTCCAACGATTTTAAAGAAAATGATCGCGTGAAAGTCTTGTACGATTGGGATTTGATACAAGCGGTACATAGTGGCGAAACGATGACAATGTTGTTACATGCACAGCTTGAATATGTCAGTTTCACACCATTTTTGTTGAAAGACAATAACGGGAATACAGTGGCAGCAGTAGTTGTTGATTCGATTAACAACAAAAAAATTCTGACTTTTAGCACATTTGTTGATACACACACAGATATTAATGGTTCGATGTTTTGTTACGCAGATTTTAATAAAGATAACATTGTAACCGATTAGACGAATCCGATTACTCTCCCTGTAGGTAGTGATTACACAACGCTCGGTTTGATGATTCATAAAGTGACGAGGGGTGGCGGTGGAACGGGTACACCGCCGGTGGTCTTTAAAAAAGGGCGAATCGATGACGAGGATAGTAGTATGATTAATTGGATGGTCACGCTGAATAATGCGCTTTTGGATATTGATAATGCCTATTTCACAGACATTATGGGCGTTGGACAAACGCTTATAGGGCCAGTGAAATTGAAATACCGCGATGCTGATAAAAAGGAACGCTATTCGAGAAATGAAAGCGTTACGCTTGATGCCAATCGAAGTTTTTGTTTAGAGCTGGGCAATCTTCAAGATACTTCGGTCGTCATCACCTACCAGACAAAAATGGCGGGCGGTCAGTCAGTTTAGCTATAAAAATACAGCGAAAATCGGCGGTACGAACATCGAGGCGCAAACGAGAAATGCGACCGTTAATGACTATTCGGGAGGCGGATCAGGAGAAGGAGGGAACAATCCGCTACCAGTAAACCCGCCTATAACACCAGACCCGCCAGGTAAGCCCACCAGTAACGCCAAATCCAGACGCTGATCCAATCGTCGTGACACCAATGACACCAGAGGTTAGCGCGATGATAGATGGAGATAACGAAATACAAATTTATGTCGTCAAAAAAGGTGATACCCTTCCAAGCATTGCTAAAAAATTTGCAACAACCTCACAAGTGACGAAATCAAAGTCGGGCAAAAGCTAATCGTCAAAGTAACACCAAGAAAAGTAACCGTACAAAATCAAAATAATACAAGGGCGAGTCCGACAACCGTGGAAGCATTGCCTCAAACAGGCGAGGAAAACAATGACGTTGCAGAATTAATAGGCGCATTACTAGTTTTAACCCGTAAAAAATAATACCTAATGTCACGTTGGATATAAAATCTAGGTATTGGATAGAGGCGTAATAGGCAGGTTTAGGTTTGAAAAAGAAGGGGAATATATGAGAATAGCAGAAATATTCACTTTATTGTTGAGGGAGATTGATACAAATAGGAGGGAAACTTATGAAAAGGAATTTTAAAAAGGGTTTTTTATTTTTTATTTTTTGCTTAGTTTTTATTCAAGTTATGGTAATGGCAGCTGGTCCAAGCCCAGATGCAAAAAGTTGGGGAAATCAATTTGTGACAGATGTTAAAATACTGGATAGTGACGGAAATGAAATTTCTGAGGTTCCAATTAATGCAGGCTTTAAAGTTCGTTATGAATGGAGTATACCGAATGATGTGGATGTTTTTGAAGGCGACACGATGCAAGTTACACTTCCTAGCGAGCTACAAACGGCTCCAAATCTGGAATCAAATTTTAGGGTTGGTGAGGGAGGACCAATTGTAGCAACAGGGCAAGCAACAGAAGCCGGGAGTCAACAATATACTATTACTTTTACGGACTATCCCGAATCCCATTCGAATGTAAAAGGATATTTTGAATTCTATGTTAATTTTAGTGATGATGTTCAACCTGGGGATCCGGTGGATATCGTATTTGATGTTCCTGGTGGTTCTGTAGTAATACCTATCACACCAGAAGAACCTGGGGATCCAGGGGAACCTGGCGAACCAGGAGATCCCGGAAATCCGGCAGGAGATAAATTTTATAAGTCTGGATACTACACGTATCGCGGTACAATTGAATGGTATGTTACTATTATTCCGCCTAACTTAAAATCTGATCCAGAGATGCCTGGTTATTACGATCCGTTATTTAATGTGATTGTAAATGATTCCTATAGTGAGGGGCAAGAATTAGTAGCAGATACCATGAAAGTTAGAAATGTGTATCTACTGGATGGGAGTCCTCATGCAATTCCAGCGGGTGGTTTTTCTCCCATTGGAGTTACTAATTTAGACCTACCTAATAGAACATTTTCTATTAACTTAGGAGATCTAGATGATGGTTATGGTAGACAAATTAGCTATGAAACACGAATAACAGATTCTGAAATAGAAGCCTATACGAATGAAGCAACGGTGACAGCCCAAGATTTTGAAAAAGGTGGGGGAGCTGCAGTTCGAGTAGAGGGTGGTGAAGGTGGAGCGAGTGGCGATCAGGCAGGTTTTTCTGTTATGAAAGTAGACTCGAATAATAATCCTTTACCAGGCGCGAAGTTCGCGTTGTCTCGAATTATGAGTGACGGTACATTAGATGAAATTGCAACAGATCTTGAGTCCGGAGATGACGGGAAAGTTACGTATCCTCAGACACTAAAATTTGGTACGTATCAGTTAGTAGAGACTGAAGCCCCGGATGGATTCCAATTATTAAGTGATCCGCATGAGTTTATACTTGATCGTGCAGAAATTAAAGAATTGACGGTTGCGATTATCAACGAACCTGAGGTAGGATCGGTGGAACTGCTAAAACATGAAGCTGGGAACACGGGAGCAGTTTTAGAAGGAGCGAAGTTCAGATTGTATGAAGGCGTGGCACCAAGTGGAACGCCACTGGATGAATATGAGACAGATAGAACAGGGAAGATTATGGAAACGAATCTAGCGTTTGGACCGTATTACTTTGTAGAA
>NZ_CAUYTL010000072.1:0-3963 GCF_963575615.1 Listeria rocourtiae subsp. hofi
GCTTCTTTGTCTGCTAGTTGTGTTTTTGCCTTCTCTAAATCGGCTTGTAGAGCTGCTTTTTTATCCGCATCCGTTACTTGATTGATGAGAGTTTGCGCATTCGTGATGTCTGCTTGCGTGATGCTTGTTGTGATCGTGCCATTTGGATCTTTGTTTTCAAACAGGTTGTTGACGGCTTCACGCGCTTTCTCTTGCGCTTCTTTTTCTGCCTGTGCCTTCGCGACTTTATCCGCTAGTTGTGCTTTTGCTTTGTCTAAATCGGCTTGTAGCTCTGCCTTTTTCGTTACGTCTACTACTTGATCCACTAGATTTTGGGCATTCGCAATGCTGTCTTCTGTCACAGCCGCTGTAATATTGCCTTGTGGGTTTTTGTTTTCAAATAAATTATTGACAGCTTCACGCGCTGTGTTTTGTGTAGCGACATCGTCTTTGGCCACTTGTGCAGTTGATTTCGTTAGACTGATATTCGAATACTTGATGACATCTTTCTTTCCTTTATCCGCGTATGATCTGAAATTAGGCAATGTAGATGTTTTCGTTGCTTTAAAGGTGGTAGTCAGCGTTCCTGTTTTCCCGCCCTTGCTTGCAGATGCTATTTGTGTCAAAGGACTTTCAGTATAGGCGTATATGGCACCACCATACTTCCCGTCACCTTCTAACACTTCGAAGTCTGCAGAAAAAGTGTACTCCTTGCCAATTTCTGTAGCTATGGGCTGTCCAACCTGTATACCTGTAGCCGTACCGCTACTGAATCTAGTGGCGTCCGTTGTAAGTGTGATACTCTTGCCATCTTCGATAGTCACATTGGCTGTCACATTAAATGAATTCGTAGCTTTAAAGGTATTACTTGCTTCATCGAGTGTCCATTTATTACCGCCACTTATCCAATTCCAATTAGTTAACGTATATTGACCAGTTTCTAATTTTGTCGCTTCTGAAGATAGGTTGATGAGATTTGGATTAGTCACATTGTTGTTACTTGCTTGTTCCGATGCTGCAGCTGGTGTGGCTAAGACATTAAATGGCGTTACCACACTTGTTCCGATAATCGATGTTAAAGCAACCACACTCATTAATTTTTTCATTTTCATTTTTCATTCCTTCTTTCTTTTTTTATTTGTTAGCTTACCTTTAGTTTAGCAGGTTTTGCTAATGCATCTGTCTTTCTATAACAATTTCATTTTCTTTGTCAATTCTTTAGAGAAATAGTGCGTCTGTTGCGATTATTCATGGACGAATACAATCACTCCTCTTTCTTTTCTAGGTCACTGCTTGGTACAAAATTAATAGTAACAGGGTTTCTCAACTGCATTTTCCACATTTCTAGAATGGCTTCCCCCTATTTGTTACTATTTATTGAACATCCAATTTTTCTTGTAATTTATAGGTATCAAAATATATCATTCGTTTTGTCGAAAAGAGTATCTCTTCTGCTTGCAGTTTTTGGAGGATGTTCGTAACGGTATTAGGGTTTAAGTTGGTATATTGGGCTAACATGCCTTTACTAATTTGTTTTGGAAAACAGATCGTATCTGGTGTATCTTGCATCCTTTCGCCAAATTTATTCCCAAAATGCAGAAGCGTTAGGCTGATACGTATGTCAGAAGGGAGTCGCAGTAATGCCTCTTTCTCCATCATCCGGGTGACTTGATTTTGCATGTGTACATAATGATAAAAGTATCCTTCTTGCGTATTCATTACCTTATCAATCACATCTGCCTTCGCGTATGTTAGGACAGTCAACTCATTGGAAATGACTTGGTAAACATAGTCAGATGGACTGCCTAGTAACAAATTGCTCAATCCAATAATATCCTGTGGTCCCAAGAAGTCGATGATATTTTCCTCATCCTTCATGGCCATCAAGTACCCCGACTCAATGAAAAGAATATCGTCTACTTCATCCTCCTCTGCTACTAACATATCGCCTTTTCGATATTTCTTACGTCTCCCTTCCAGTGGAAAAATCGTATCTTCTTCTAAAAAAAATTGGAATTTTTCTTCACTAAACTGCTTTTCGATATAGCGTTGATTATACAAAAGGCTCATCATCTCTAATTTCTGTTTCATATGTTTTGTCCTCCTTCAACTATGTGGTATGCTTGGTTTTCCTTTGCCTACTTATACTTTACCAGCTAATCGGACAATAGTTTCATTTTTCTAAAAAAATGAAACGTTTTTTCATTTCCTTTGATAAGTGCTTGTGTGTTTGGTAAGGAAAAGCGTTTTACAAAAGGCAGTAGTATCTTCCTAAGACAATGTGTTATTATCAAAACATATGGGCTATTTTCGCCTTCAATATAGAAATATCCACATAAAAACCTTTTTGATTTCTCGATAATATATTTTCTTGGTGTAACTTTTGAAGAACGATGGTGATTGTATTGGGGTTTAGATTTGTATACCTTGCAAGCCATCCTTTATTGATGGACTTCGGAAATCTGAAAATAGTGGATGATACTATCCTTTCACCATATCTTTCGGATAATATAATAAGGGCTAACATCACCCTCTCTTCAGCGTTTAATCGTAATAACTGTTCTCTTCTTACTATTTGTGTGAAACGATCTTGCATATATACATAGTGATATAAATAGCCTTCTTGCGTGTTTAATAGCTTCTTTATAACATCCTCTTTCTTATATTTCATTACCTTGACCTTATCTGAAATTACTTCGAACGAATAAGAAGATTGGCTTTCCATTGTTAGATTCTCTAGGCCAATAATATCTTGACTTCCGTAAAAGTAGGGAATTCGCATTTTTCCTCTAGAAGCAATAATACACCCAGATAAAATAAAAAAAACCTCTTCTATGCTTTCCGATTCCTTTATCATGTGCTCATATCTTTCGTACTGTTTGATCATTCCTTCGATAGGATACATATGATCCTCTTTTAAACACTGTAGAAGCCTTTCTGTGCTAAATTCCTTTTCTACAACGCTCGCATTATATAAATAGTTCATCTCAGCTACTTGTTTATTCATTCGTTATTCTCACTTTCTTTTCGATTATAGTCTTTTTTATAATTATAATACCGATCGTAACATGAGATATTCCCTTTGTTTTCTAGATTTATGGATTTTTAAAGACAGAAGTGTTGCAAACTTTTGAACTCCTATTTTTTTGTAGCGCGTTAAGTATTTTATCATTTGCACTTTTTTTGTGCTTATTTTATCATGAATGTATAGAAGTAAGGGATGGAGGGGCTTTATAATGAAAGATATTATTACAGCATCTGATTATCGGAAGTTAAAAATGCTCAACATACTATTTTTTGCAGAAAAACCACTGAGCAAAAAAGAATTAACTGCATCTGTGGAGTGCTCATTAAATACGTTAAACGCTGATGTAAAACTATTCAATTCTACCTGTCCTATGGAAATGGCTCACATCTATGAAGAAGATAAGCGTCTATTTTTAAAAACAGCTCCTGATATCAATTTTGATTTTTTGCAAGCTTATATGATTACTCATAGTGATTTATTTATACTCTCTGTATCCATCTTTCATAATGATAAATTGACTATACCGGAATGGGCGGAAAAAAACTTTATTAGCCCTGCTTCTTTTTATTTGAAGCTAAAAGAGATTGATACTTTCTTGGCTCGCAGTAGGCTTATATTAAAGAATAAGCCTCTACAAATTGAAGGAAATGAGATTAACATTCGCTTTTATTTTTCCCATCTCTTTACCAGAAGCCATCCTTATTCCGGCTGGATCAGTGAGGAAATTAGCTTTGAGCAAATCAATCGCTTTATTCAAAAATTTGAAGCACATATGGGCGTCTTTTTTTCAATCAGTTCACGAATGGAGTATGCAATCGCCATATGCGTTTGTTTAACGCGAATAAAACAAGGTTATGCAGCAGAACTAAGCCCTGTCGAAAAAAGCACCATTGATGATATTTATAAGTACTATCATGCTGAAAACATTGATTTTAATGATTTAGATGCTTTTTTAG
>NZ_CAUYTL010000073.1:0-2716 GCF_963575615.1 Listeria rocourtiae subsp. hofi
GAGCTAACAGTTCCTACTGCCAAGCCTGTAGTGGACTTTCACCACCTAGCATTTGCGCATGCTGGGCGCACAAATAAGGATGTAGTTGCCGCGTACTATGGCAACTACATCCTTATTTAATTTACTCGACAGTTACACTCTTTGCAAGGTTACGCGGCTTATCTACATCACAACCACGATGAAGTGCTGCGTAATAGGCCAATAATTGACACGGTACAACGCTCACAAGCGGTGTTAGAAGCTCATGGACTTTCGGAATGACGAATTGATCACCTGCTTGGTTTACGCCTTCCATTGATAGAATACAAGCGTTAGCGCCACGTGCAAGGACTTCTTTGACGTTTCCACGGATATTCCAATTGATGCTTTCTTGGGTGATAAGAGCAAGAACTGGCGTACCGTCTTCAATTAGCGCAATCGTACCATGTTTCAATTCCCCACTTGCAAAACCTTCTGCTTGAATATAAGAAATTTCTTTTAGCTTCAGCGCGGCTTCCATAGCAACGAAATAATCGATATGACGACCAAGAAAAAAGGCATTGCGCGTTGTTGCTAAATATTCTCCAGCGATATGTTCGATAGTTTCTTTACTATCCACGAGTGTTTCCATCGCATTTGCTACAATTCCAAGTTCAACAGTCAAGTCAAATGCTTTTGCTATGCTAAGACCTTTTGCACGGCCTACTACAGTCGCTAAAATAGATAATGCTGCAATTTGAGCTGTATAAGCTTTTGTCGACGCTACAGCAATTTCTGGGCCTGCATGCAGGTACATCTTATGATCAGCTTCTCGGTCTAATGTAGAACCTGGCACGTTCGTGATTGTTAGGGAGCGGTAGCCAAGCTCTTTAACTTTTACTAGCACTTGACGGCTATCTGCAGTCTCACCACTTTGCGTAATGAAAATAAATAGTGGTTTTTCAGATAGCAATGGCATATTATAACCAAATTCACTAGAAACATGGACTTCGACTGGTACTTCTGCTAATTTCTCAATGAGGTTTTTACCGACAAGTCCCGCGTGATAGCTCGTCCCGCATGCAACGATATGGATACGGTCTGTGTCTAAAAGTTCTTTAACGATAGTTGGATCAATAGTTACGTCGCCATTTTTATCTTGGTACGCTTGAATAATTTTACGGATTACAGCTGGTTGCTCGTCTGTTTCTTTCAGCATGTAATGTGGATAGGTTCCTTTTTCGATATCAGACGCATCGAGCTCAGCAGTGTATGCTTCGCGCTCGATTTCTTCGCCATCCAATGTTTCGATTGTCACGCCATCTCGTTTTACAAGAACGATTTCTTCATCCATAATCTCTACAAATTGATTGGTTTCGCGAATAACTGCCATTGCATCACTTGCAATAACGTTGAAATCTTTGCCTTTTCCGATGAGGAGCGGGCTTTTATTTTTCGCTGCATAGAGCGTTTCATTGTCTTTATTGTCAATCAAGCAAATCGCGTATGAACCATGAAGTAGGCTAAGCGTTTTTGTGAACGCTTCTTTCGTTGTCATTCCTTCGTTAGCAAACAATTCGATAAGCAAAACGATAACTTCTGTATCCGTATCGCTCGCAAAATTCGCATCAGACAAATATTGGTCGGTTAATAACGAATAGTTTTCGATTACGCCGTTATGAACGATTGTGTATCGTCCTGACTTACTTTGATGTGGGTGCGCATTAGCATGGCTTGGTTTCCCGTGTGTTGCCCAACGTGTATGTCCAATTCCCATTTCACCAAAAGCTTCGGCAGGTACTTCGGAACGTAAATCCGCAATCCGGCCTTTTTCTTTCGATATTAGTACGCTAGTTGGTGATTTTAATGCAATTCCAGCCGAGTCATAGCCACGATATTCTAATTTCTCTAATCCTTCTAACAACACTTCTTTCGCATTCTTCTTCCCAATAAATCCTACAATTCCACACATAATAAAATCCTCCATTTATGAGGGCAAACTTATCCTATATAAAGCCCTCTTGTTTTTTTGAAAAAGGGCAGACTATTCCGCTGTCTGTATTCCTTTCGCGTTTCCATGGAGATATAAACATGTTCCTTTCCACTCTGTTCATCAGGTCACCCTGATGGTTTGTAGCAAAGGCATCACGATTGCATGCACAACCGAGGGACTCCCGCCGAATTTTCGATTAATCCCTTCCTCGTCAACTAGAGATTGGACTCTAGTTCTGGCGCTTCTATTTAGTTGTGAGCGATCCTCCTTTTCATTTTCTCTAGGAAACAAAATTATCATACCTCAAAGTTGTATAGTTCGTCAAGCCTTATATAATGTACCAATATTGAAATTGGTATAGCTGTTGACAAAAACAGGCTTTTATTTGATAATGGATAGGAAGCTTCATTTGCTAGGAATGGTAAGGGTTTTGCGGTGAATCGATATAGAAGTGAGATACATAAAAATAGGAGGGAAATACATGAAATTTTTTCAGAAAATACTTGCTGGGTTTACAGTTCTTTTCTTTTCATGGGCTATTTTTTGGAAATTTGGTCCAGTTCAAACAGTGAATGCAATCGATATGAATGGATTGCCGAACACTGGGGATAGCTTTTCGCTTTGGACAATTGTCATTGGTGCCATCTTGATTATCGCGGCACTTGTACTACTACTCCGAAAAAAATGGTAATCGAGTAGGAGGAGCCGTTAGGCTCCGACCTCTCACACCACCGTACGTACCGTTCGGTATACGGCGGTTCAATA
>NZ_CAUYTL010000074.1:0-2338 GCF_963575615.1 Listeria rocourtiae subsp. hofi
GTTTTGGATTCTCTCAAGGACCGTGTGTCACATTACATTTCTATTTCTTAATTACACACTTTTCTTGACAAACCCGCTTTTGTTCGGAATGTACACCCTTGCCCTGTTAACCTACATGAAAAATGATCGAAAAAAATAAACTATTCACATGCTTGAGCGGCTATTGAATAGTTTATTACTATGAACAATGGCCAATCATTCTTAATATGACCTTGTTAAGGTGAGTTATGTTATCAGCATAGCTCTCTTTTCAATACAATTATAACAACTTCTCCTTCTTTTTGCAACACTAAAACAAATACCATTCAAATTGACTGTAAAATTAAACTCAATACTGCTGCAATTCCAGCCCTTTTCGATCAATTTGAATCCAATACTCCACAATTTTACCGTCCACTACTAAATAAACCGCACTAGCAATTTCAATAATCTCTTTCCCACTCTTGCTTCTCCCAGTTTGCCGCCATCTCACATAAACCTTCGCTTCATCAGCAAGTATTTCCTGAACCTCCAACGAAAAATCACCATACATATCCTGCATTTCCGCCACATGATCCGTGTAATTTTGCGGGGAACGCGTCACGCTATGTTCCTCCTCAGCCTGAACTTGGTGCGCAATAACCTTCTCTGCCATAAACTCCGAAGCCCGATGAATATCCTTCCCAGAACGCACAATTTCAAAAAATTCGCTTACAATCTCTTTTTCACTTTTTATCATATAAAGCATCCTTTCACAAACTGGATTTTAAAGCGATTATAGCATATACTTTCGAATAGGCGTTTAGAATTTGACTTGAAGGAAATAAACTTACTATACGAGGAGGTTAAAGAATGGAGAAAACGAATAGGCGAAAAACATTAGCGCTAATTTCCATTATGCTTGGTGCTTTCATATCTTTACTAGATACGACCATTGTCAATGTTGCACTACCTGATATTACAACCGCGCTTCATGCCACTAGTGAATCGATTGAATGGATTATTTCAGGCTACGCGCTGGCCTTCGGAGTTGTCCTTATTTTGGCTGGACGATTGGGTGATCGATTCGGTCGAAAAAACATTTATATTTTGGGGATTTTGCTATTTTTAATTATGAGTATTACGGCCGGATACGCACAGACCGAGAAAAGCTTGATTATTTCCCGGGTAATACAGGGGCTTGCCGCAGGATTATTCTTCCCGCAAATCAACGCAGTCATCATGGATTTGTATCACGGTAAGCAACTCGGCAAGATTTTCGGAATACTTGGCTCCGTTATCGGTGTTGCAACAGCTATTGGGCCGCTTGCTGGTGGCCTACTTATCGAATTATTCGGACCTGATAACGGTTGGCGTGCTGTATTTATTGTTAATGTGCCAATTGTTTTAGTAACTTTAGTTCTGGCGATGCTTTACTTGCCAAAACATGAAGCGCCAAAAGAAAAAGTAAGATTCGACATTCCGGGCGTATTGGGGTTAACGCTTGCCTTGTTGCTATTGCTATATCCTGTTATATCACGAGGAGCTGCCGGTTTCAGGTCAGTTGATTACATCTGGATGGCGTCCTCGATACCGTTCTTTTTGTTATTGTATTGGTGGAGCGTTCGGCAAGCAAAACGCGGGAATCAGCCGTTAATTTCGCCTCATTTGCTTAAAAATCAACCGTTTGTCTCCGGAATGTTACTTTCGTTAGTTTATTTCGCCGCATTTACGAGTATTTTCTTCGTTTTATCCGTAACGTGGCAAACTGGGTTTGGGCAATCCGCGATTTCATCTGGGCTCGCGATTACACCGTTTGCAATTGGGAGTGTGCTAGCCGCAGCAAATAGTAACCGATTTATTATGAAAATCGGACGAAAGCTACTGCATATCGGTGTGACTCTAGTGATAATCGGACTATCAGCAGTTTCTATCGTTTTTCATATGCATGATGGTGTATTTTCAGCGTGGTGGCTTGCATTACCATTGTTAACCGCAGGACTTGGAAGTGGCTTGATTATTGCGCCTTTGAATGGTTTTACACTTTCAACAGTAGTTGGACCAGAGCGCGGTGGTGCGAGTGGCATGTTTAATACGGCGCAACGTGTTGGTTCTTCGTTCGGAATTGCGATTGTTGGATCGGTATTTTTTAGGACTCTTGGTAACGCAACAGCTCACTCGAAAGCACAGGCATTTTCAGATGGGCTGCAAACGAGTATGTATGTGAATATTGCGTTGTTGGTGGTTTGTTTTGTGTTGGTGTTTCGATTGCCGAAGAAGATATGAAACAAAAATGGCTCATTTACAATGGTACCTATAGAATGGACACTTCAAAAAAAGAAGTGCATTCTATAGGTGTTTTTTGTATACTCAACTAAAG
>NZ_CAUYTL010000075.1:0-2181 GCF_963575615.1 Listeria rocourtiae subsp. hofi
TGTACTTATTTCTATATACATATAAAGAGGATGGAACATCCGTTGATTTGTAGATCAACTTTTGTCCCATCCTCTTTCAAGTTAGAACGTTGTCTGATTAACGTATTTAATTCTGCTTCGTTCATTGGATACTCTGCAAGTTGAATCGTGATATCTGTTGCTTTCATCATCGCCTGATCATTGCTAATCGTCCCTGCATCCTTCACAAAGACCGGAACCGCAACAACTGTCATATTTCCAGCGCGATCACGAACCGTCACCTGCGCCGTTGTATAGCCAACTTTGCTCAAATCCGGTTGTGATGTAATCGTGTACGTCAAATTATCATCACCAGCCCCAGCATTATCATACACATCGGTAAGCAAATCTCTGGCCTGGCTCGTAAAAGTTCCACCAACTGTCGCGTACTGCGTTATTGGTGTAGCATTCGGCTCCGTAGTATCCGTCACAATAACATCCGCCGAATGCTCGCTTGTGTTTCCTGCCGCATCAGTTGCTACTGCATAACAAGAAATGTATGGTGCAATTGGACGCTCTGTTACTGGGACCGTGATGCTATAATGACCATTACCATCCGCTTTTCCAGTTGCTAATATCGTTTTGTCTGCTTTTTTATAAATGGTTACCGTTGCATTGGCTTCAGCTCCACCACTCAAGACAATTGCTTTGTCGCTAATTGCATTTAGCGTTGGCATATCTGGTGCTGTTTCATCTTTTACAGTCGTATTCATCGTTGCTGATTTACCATTAAGATACGAATACGCGGTCACTTGATTGCCTGCTGTAAGGTATTTCCCATCTGGCAAAGTGAATGTATACTTACCTTGCGCATCCGCCATGACATGATATTTCTCCGTATCATTGGCATCGTAGGAAGTTAACGCTCCAGCTGGTATCGCTGCATCGCCCGTCAATTTAACATAAGCACCTGGGTTGGTAACACCTGTTATCGTATGGCTATTTGCCGCACTCTTATTATCCGATAACTCATCAATTGAAACAGCTACGTCTGGGATCCCCTCAAACAAAACACGCTGAAAATCTTGTGTCCGGAAGTATTCGATAAAGTTGGCCTGTGTTGGTGCATAAGGTGATTTCCCAGTTGCCGATGTAACATTAGCACCATTGTATTTAATTGTCATACTATACATTGGGCTCCAATCAAACATTGGATTGCCATCGCCTTCCCAATCATTGATAAACCATGACTTCACTGCTTGAACATCCACAATCAATTGTCCAGCACTTCCATACATGTATATAAGTCGACTATTTGCATGTTTGTTATTGAACTGTAAATTGACTCTCTTAGCATCCGCAAATTGAAAAATAGCAGAGGTCCCAATCCGAATCAAATATTTAGCTCCTGTACCATCGGATTGAACGTCGAATGTACCATCTTTTGCCACAATAAAACTACATGTGTTACCAGCATATATCGTAGCTCCAGTTGATGTTCCTGTATTTTCAGCACGAACATTCAATTTAGCACCAGAATCCACTTTTAAAGAAGCTCCACCAGCAATATAAATCGGGTTACGCGCATCTGTCACAGCACCTTGCGTTTTTACAAGCAGTTCTGCATTTTGGCTAACATGCAAAGAACTACCGCTACTGTTTAGCTTAATACCGCCAGCCGTGCTTCCCTGTTCGGTAATGATTTCTACATTTGCACCATCGTTAATATTCAAATTCCCATCAATTTTAAAAGTACACGTTCCTTCTTCACCAGCACTACCGCCTCTAAACAAGGAAACTTTAGCATTTTTCTCTACGCAGGGTAAAATAGATACATAAAGCACTATTTTTTCCGAGAAATATTGTTCGTGTGCGTCATAAATAAAGCTTTTTGACAACTTTATGAATTATTAAACCCTCACTATATCGCGTTTTTTAGTCTTAAAAAAGCTTTAAAACCATTATTTTAGGTACATATATACCTGTTTTGGAAGGAGAAAAACAATGTATCATGAATCCGAACTAAATATATTTTATTCCGTAGAACAAGTTTTGAAGCTATTACGAAAAAATCCTGCTTTTAATAAATATTGTTACCAGCAAAAATTAAAAAAAGGAACCGTCATTCGTTTTGAACTGCTCCCTGTCAAGTAGACAGGTTAAAAAACAAATGAAATAGTTTTTATATGATGGCCTTATTCCGGTATTCGCTCGGGGTAAGGC
>NZ_CAUYTL010000076.1:0-1766 GCF_963575615.1 Listeria rocourtiae subsp. hofi
TTGTTCTTTGAAAACTAGATAAGAAAGTTAGTAAAGTGCGGTATAAATCGACAGATTTGTACCAACCAAGTAAGAACCGAGAATCAACTGAAAGTAACCTTTCAACTAACTGATACAGCCATCGCTGGCTGGAGACGTTAGGTAACAACCCGTGGTGTGCATCCGCACAGAAACCACATGGTTAAGTTAGAAAGGGCGCACGGTGGATGCCTTGGCACTAGGAGCCGAAGAAGGACGGGACTAACACCGATATGCTTTGGGGAGCTGTACGTAAGCGTTGATCCAGAGATTTCCGAATGGGGGAACCCACTATCTTTAGTCGGATAGTATCCTAACGTGAATACATAGCGTTAGGAAGGCAGACCCAGGGAACTGAAACATCTAAGTACCTGGAGGAAGAGAAAGAAACATCGATTTCCTGAGTAGCGGCGAGCGAAACGGAAAGAGCCCAAACCAAGAAGCTTGCTTCTTGGGGTTGTAGGACACTCTATACGGAGTTACAAAGGAACGTGGTAAATGAAGTGGTCTGGAAAGGCCCGCCAAAGAAGGTAACAGCCCTGTAATTGAAAGCACGTTCCCTCCAGAGTGGATCCTGAGTACGGCGGAACACGTGAAATTCCGTCGGAATCCGGGAGGACCATCTCCCAAGGCTAAATACTCCCTAGTGACCGATAGTGAACCAGTACCGTGAGGGAAAGGTGAAAAGCACCCCGGAAGGGGAGTGAAACAGTTCCTGAAACCGTGTGCCTACAAGTAGTTAGAGCCCGTTAATGGGTGATAGCGTGCCTTTTGTAGAATGAACCGGCGAGTTACGATTTGTTGCAAGGTTAAGCGGAAAAAGCGGAGCCGTAGCGAAAGCGAGTCTGAATAGGGCGCATGAGTAACAGGTCGTAGACCCGAAACCAGGTGATCTACCCATGTCCAGGATGAAGGTGAGGTAATACTCACTGGAGGTCCGAACCCACGCACGTTGAAAAGTGCGGGGATGAGGTGTGGGTAGCGGAGAAATTCCAATCGAACCTGGAGATAGCTGGTTCTCTCCGAAATAGCTTTAGGGCTAGCCTCGAGGTAAAGAGTCGTGGAGGTAGAGCACTGTTTGGACTAGGGGCCCTTCTCGGGTTACCGAATTCAGATAAACTCCGAATGCCATGTACTTATACTCGGGAGTCAGACTGCGAGTGATAAGATCCGTAGTCGAAAGGGAAACAGCCCAGACCACCAGTTAAGGTCCCAAAATATATGTTAAGTGGAAAAGGATGTGGGGTTGCATAGACAACCAGGATGTTGGCTTAGAAGCAGCCACCATTGAAAGAGTGCGTAATAGCTCACTGGTCGAGTGACCCCGCGCCGAAAATGTACCGGGGCTAAACATATTACCGAAACTGTGGATGAACCTCTTTTAGAGGTTCGTGGTAGGAGAGCGTTCTAAGGGCGGTGAAGTCAGACCGGAAGGACTGGTGGAGCGCTTAGAAGTGAGAATGCCGGTATGAGTAGCGAAAGACGGGTGAGAATCCCGTCCACCGAATATCTAAGGTTTCCTGGGGAAGGCTCGTCCGCCCAGGGTTAGTCGGGACCTAAGCTGAGGCCGATAGGCGTAGGCGATGGACAACAGGTAGATATTCCTGTACCAGTGCTGTTTGTTTGAGCAATGGGGTGACACAGAAGGATAGGGAATCGCACGGATGGAAAGGTGCGTCCAAGCAGTGAGTGTGAGAAGTAGGCAAATCCGCTTCTCGCGAAGCATGAGCTGTGATGGGGAAGGAAAT
>NZ_CAUYTL010000077.1:0-1740 GCF_963575615.1 Listeria rocourtiae subsp. hofi
GTTTTGGATTCTCTCAAGGACCGTGTGTCACATTACATTTCTATTTCTTAATTACACACTTTTCTTGACAAACCCTCCTTAGCGATTGTATATCGCCTTTATCCTCTAAAGACGATAAGAAGCCATACTTGCTGGCTCTTATCGTCTTTTCATATTTGCTTATTTAGAAACTACAATGCTCATTTCTGATAATAAATTCTTTGTCTTATCGTAACCAACGATTGTAATAACGCTGTCTGCTTTGAATTTCTTATCCGCGACATAGAACTTAAAGGTCCCATCTGCTGAGATTGTTCCACCGTTGTATGTTGTGCCATCGATTGTTACACCAAGGCTCTTGATGTCACCTGTGATTGTTCCCGTAATGTTTTTATCACCCATCGCTAGAGTTGCGGATGTGATTGTACCTGATGTTGCCACTGGTACTGTGATGACAAGATTCTTCGAGATGATTAGTTCATTGTTTGCATTGTAGAAGTTTAATACGACTTCATCGGTTGGGCTAGTGATTTTGTCCAATGCATAGTATTTGAACGCTCCGTCTGCAACTGTTCCACCCCAATGCATGGTACCATTCACTACTATATTCATTTTTGTGATTTCTTGATTGTCGAATACACCTGTAATGTTTGAATCACCTACTTTATAAGCATTTTGATTAACCCTTGTTACTGCTTTAATAGTCACTGTAAATGATTTTTTGATTGTTTTATCTGAGCCATGTAAATTCACAATAACAACATCACCTGAACTGAAAATCTTATCTAGAGCGTAGAAACTAAATGCGCCATCTTTTACAGTCCCACCATAATAACGTACTCCATTAACATCTACACTCATAGCAGTAATACCTTTTCCTGTATAAGTTCCTGTCAAATAACGATCTGTTTGCAGTGTAAATGGATTCACTGTTCCAGTTATCGCCTCTTTCGCTATTAATTGTTTTTGTGCTTCTGCAATTTGTGCCTCTAACTCCGCTTTTTTGTTTGTATCTGTAATCTTTGTTACTAAGTTTTTAGCATTATCGATTGCTGCTTGGTTTGTGCTGTCCTTAATGGTTCCTGTCACATCATTATTCTTGAAAAGCTCCTCTATTGCTTTTTCCGCTACTTCTTGACGAGCTAAATCAGCATTGGCTTCTGTTTTAGCGTCTAGTTGGGCCTGTGCTTTATTTAAATCTGCTTGTAATCCAGCCTTCACAATCGGGTTTGTTACCTTGTTTACCAACGCTTGCGTTCCATCAATGTTTGCCTGTGTCAATGCATCTTTAATGGTTCCTGTGACGTCATTGTTGTTAAATAGTTGATTTACCGCTGCTCTTGCTTGGTTTTCCGCAATTCTTACATCCAGTTGCTTTTGCGCTTCTGCAATTTGTGTAGTTAATTCGGCTTTTTTCGTGGCGTTTGTCACAGCTGCAACAAGCTCTTTAGCATTATCAATCGCATTTTGAGTTAAGCTCGATTTAATGGTTCCTGTGACGTCATTGTTGTTAAACAGCGCTTTTACCGCATTTGTGGCTGTTTCTTGACGAGCTAAATCAGCATTGGCTTCTGTTTTAGCGTCTAGTTGGGCCTGTGCTTTATTTAAATCTGCTTGTAATCCAGCCTTCACAATCGGGTTTGTTACCTTGTTTACCAACGCTTGCGTTCCATCAATGTTTGCCTGTGTCAATGCATCTTTAATGGTTCCTGTGACGTCATTGTTGTTAAATAGTTGATTTACCGCTGCTCTTGCTTGGTT
>NZ_CAUYTL010000078.1:0-1725 GCF_963575615.1 Listeria rocourtiae subsp. hofi
TATTGAACCGCCGTATACCGAACGGTACGTACGGTGGTGTGAGAGGTCGGAGCCTAACGGCTCCTCCTACTCGATTGCTTAAATGTACTAACATGTCTGGTATGACTTAGTTTTTCATAAAAAAGTTGCCGATCTTTGGAGAAGAAATTAATACAAACGTGTATGAAAAACAGAAATCCTGCAACGAAACCGACACCAATTACAGTCAAAAATAGTGCTGGGGGGAGATCGATGAAAAATGGATTTAGCGGAAAAATAATGATAGCAAGCGTTACATAGTAGAGCAAGCCGTTTCGAATCATTAGTTGCCGGAGTTTTAAACGTTCTGAGTTCGTCGATTTTATCCGAATTTGTACGAGCATTTTTCCGAATGTGCGTCCTTTTGTGAATTTTGGTAGGAGCATGAAGTATAAGAAAACAATCAGAACGAGCCACCAGAGTTGTATGAACCTTGCACCACCATTTGTTTCTAGATTGCTAAATGGAAGAACTTGCAATGTACCTAGTATGGTTGTGAGCACGTCGAGTAATAGCCAATCGATAACAAAAGCAAGTAGCCGCCGCAAGTAGCTGACTTGTTTTCCTTGGATATAGGTCATTTCATCCATTTTTGTACGTGATGGTAGGAGGCTAGTGAATAGCGGTGCGATAGCGAATCCAATCATACCACCGAGTGTGTTTAGCATTAAATCGTCCACATCAAATAGTCGGTATGCATGTGGGTAAATCCCATAAATACCAGTTAGTTGTGTAATTTCAAAAAACAGGGATAGCAGGAAGGAGAACAATGTTGTTTTCCAAAATGAGCAACGAAAATAATAACGCAAGTAAACACCGAATGGTATGACTAAGAGAATATTGAAAACAGGTTGCAACACAACGGCTTGTGTTAGCGCGGTTAAATATGTACTTGGATCATTCCAAACCAGTACGGTATGTGTTAAGAAATCCTGAATGAACTTGAATGGTGTTAATTGTACTGCGGAGCCCGTCATTTTGGCGACATCATCGGGGTCTGGCAGTGGCAATAAAATCAGTAAAAAAGCGCATAACAAATAAAAGATAAAGGTGTATAGAACAACATTACGCAAGAAATTTAAGCCACCGAATTTGCGATATTGGTAGATGACGAATGGTAGTGTTAAAATAAAAGCGATGACGGGAAATAGTAGCACCGCCACTTCGATTGGAAATAAATAAGCATGCATTAATAAAAACCTCCTTCTGTATCAGATTACACTAAAAACACAAAAAAAACGAGTCAAAACTTAGCTATATTAATGAAAAAGCGTTTGGGAGGCACTTTTTCATTAACGATTGCTAGATTTTGACTCATCTTTTCGATTGGATAGTTATTAATATTTAGGCGATGGCACTCGGAACAGAGCCATTAGGCCTGCAAGAATGATTAGAATTCCAGAAATAATCCAAATCTGACCAACTACAAAGAACATAATAATGCCAATAAGTGTTAGTACAACACCCCAACCACGTGGACTTTTTTTGATGAGGAGTGTTGAAACTAGCGCTAGGGCAGATGCAATAACGGTTATCCAACCGAGTGTTGCAATGCTATCCCCAAGCGCACCATCGAGATACGTGAAAGTTTGAATGTAGTCCGTGATGTCATTACCGTAGGCGATAATCCAAGGGTTTGTCAAGAAAAGTGTGTAATTAAGAAATAGAAATGTAATGTGACACACGGTCCTTGAGAGAATCCAAAAC
>NZ_CAUYTL010000079.1:0-1718 GCF_963575615.1 Listeria rocourtiae subsp. hofi
GAGCTAACAGTTCCTACTGCCAAGCCTGTAGTGGACTTTCACCACCTAGCATTTGCGCATGCTGGGCGCACAAAATAAGCGATACAAATCCGAATTTCCGGAAATTGTATCGCTTTTATCTTAACGGGAAATTTTATTCAACTAAAAATCCGTTTAAAATCGCCAAACCTCAGCTGGGCGACAAATGCTTAGTTCCTAGGCAAAAGCGAGTACCAGCGCGGAATGTACTAAGGTACATGAGCACTGGAACGGAGCTTTTAACGACGGAAATGAGCGTTTGTCGTCCAGATGAAATGATATCAGTCTGGTGTATCCGTTAATGTCCAAGTCAATGTTGTTACATATTTCGCATCTTTATCCTTCTTCGTAGCTCCTGGAACCTTTAATGTTACGCTTGCATTCTCTGCATCTGTATCCGCGCCAACTGTGTTACCAAACGCATTTGTCCAAACACCCATGCCAGAATCAACCGGTGCATTAACAACATCTTGAATCGTGCTATCACCATTCAATACTACATTTTGGTTGTTCATCGGCTTCGCAACGTTTGCTGAGTTCAATTCCGCATCTTTCAATGTCAATACCGCACCAGTTAACTCACTTGATCCAGCTTTAAATTGGTCGTTACTCACTTGCAGCTTCCAACCAGCATTCGTTCCACGGTTATCCGTCACTTGCGCAAAAGTTGGTACATATTTCTTGCTACCGTCACTTTTTAGCACAACTTCATCATATTTCGCTTTGTAGGTTGTGTCGCTACCAGAAATCGTCTGCTCGCCAAAGTGAATATTGGATACGTAGTCTAAACGAAGCGCACCTGTTGTCGGAGTCGGCGCATCCGGATCAGTTGGCGTTACATCATCACCAGGATTGGTTGGATCAACCGGATTTGTCGGTGTCGTGCCATCGTCTTCTTTAAAAATAATATCACCTTTAGAAGTCGTTGTTCCAACCTCTGAAGCGTGAGATGGTACTGCATAAATCGCCAAACTACCTACCGCCAATATACCTACTAGTGCTACTTTGCTTAATTTAATCATCTTATATTTCTCCTTCTTGTTTTTGAATTTTTTATAATAAAAGAGTCAAAGGTTCGACTCGAATATCACGGAGCATCTTCCAAAGTCCATCTAATGTTCGTACTGTATTGTTTATTTGCCATAGCAGTTCCTGGTTTTACGTTCATGACTAAAGCCGTCTCGTCCGAATTTAAGTCGATTGTCGTTAAACCATGTTGTAAAAGTGCATTGGAGTAAACTGGAATGGCGTGCTCTGTACTAAGTGGTACCTCACCTTGTGCCGTTTGAATAGCTAAAGCATCTCTCAAAACTTTCCCATCAGCAGTTTGCATCGGTGTTTCAAGTTGGGCACTAACTAGCCAATTAGAAGAAACACTCCTCGTATCACTCACTGAGAGTTGAACTTTATCAATAGGCTTTACTGTCTTTGCTTTTGATGTAATCATCTGCTCGCCAAACGAGATTGTTTCTGTCACAGTTTCAAGCGATAAAGCACCATCTTGCACCTTGACATTAATTCGCTTTCCAATGCCATTTACCGAAAATGTAACAGTATAACTACCAGGTACAGTCGTTAAACCACCATTGTCGCTAATAACAACCTGATTTGTAATATCCGTGCCGAGTCTGAGACAAAAGGTTCTCTGACCTAGAAAAATACGTATCCAAAATCTGCATTTAGATTTTGGATACGTATTT
>NZ_CAUYTL010000080.1:0-1643 GCF_963575615.1 Listeria rocourtiae subsp. hofi
CTTTGGCATCTTACTCTCATCCTTTCCGATTTTTATTCATTGTATCAAAAAAGAAAAACTGTATAAACAATGAACTAAGATTCATTATTTACACAGTTTATTTTACACTCCCGGAATGGCAACCTTTTTTCGAACAAAATTTATAAGGTCTTGCTGAACTAAATGCGCATCTTAGGATTTAGCCTGCGATACTGTTATTTTGAAAGGATTTCGCGATACGAAAACTAACAGGACTCTGGTAATTCAATGTGCCATGAAATCGGATATGGTTCCACCAATTCACATAGTAGAACTGCTGTACTTTAAGCTGTTCTAACGTTTGAAAATGATTGGGATAGACAAACTCCTTTTTGAATGATTTATAAGTACTTTCAGCGACAGCATTATCATAAGGACATCCTTTATCACTCAGCGAACGCTGTATGTCAAAAGCATGCAATAGCTCATCCATTTCTTGATTATCAAACTCACTTCCGCGGTCTGTATGAAACAGCTTCACATGGCTAAGGGAGAAGGGGGGGGTACATCGCTTCTTTGACTAGTGCAGCTGTTTTGTGTGCGCCCGCGCTATGCCCAATAATCTCACGATTAAACAGGTCTAGAATGAAGCAAACATAGTGCCACTTATTCCCTACTCGAACATAGGTTAAATCCGTAACGATGACTTCTAGTGGTTGCTCTTGCTTGAATTGACGCTCTAATGTATTCCTAATGGGTGCTTCGTTGACAGTTGCTTTTCCTTTTTTGAAAGTAGCTTTTGTATAATTTGAGATCAGGGTAAATTTCCGCATAATCTTGGCAATTTTGCGTCGAGAAACGGTGAAGCCCAAAAGGGCTAAAGCTACTTTTAATTTCCGTGTGCCATAATTTTTACGGCTTTTATCGAACTCTTCTACGACTGGAATGGTTATACTAAAGTGGACACAAAAAATAAGCGGATTTAAGAAAGGATATGTCCTATGAAAAGAAAAAACTATTCTAAAGCGTTTAAATCGCAAGCCGTCAGCCTTATTTTAACGGAGGCTCACCCTGTTCGCTTTGTTTCAAAGCAACTTGATGTTCATGAAAATACATTGTATCGATGGGTTTCTGAATATGAAAAATATGGCGAGCGTGCTTTCCCAGGACACGGTAGTCGCGAATTTATTTCTCAACAAGAAGTCAAACGCTTATCAAAAGAAAATGAGAAGCTAAGGGAGGAGCTAGAGCTCCTAAAAAAGTTCCAGGTCTTTCTCAAGCAAAAACAAAGGTAATCTACACGTATATTCAGAAAAAATTGGACGGAAAAGTAGCGATTAAAGGAGCATGCCAATACTTTCGTGTTTCTCGTTCCGGCTATTACGCTTTTTGAATCGGTCACCATCGAATCTCGCCTTGGAGAACGAAGTACTCAGCGAAATCATTCGGGCTATTTTCTTTCGACATCAAGCAAGATATGGCGCACGAAGAATACAAGTCGAATTAAAGTGTGAACATCAAATTTCTGTCAGTCGAAAGCGTATTGGCCGATTACTTTGTATGCAAGGTCTTTACACCAAGGGAAAACGACGAAAATATCGAAAACAGAAGAGTCTGAGACAAAAGGTTCTCTGACCTAGAAAAATACGTATCCAAAATCTGCATTTAGATTTTGGATACGTATT
>NZ_CAUYTL010000081.1:0-1625 GCF_963575615.1 Listeria rocourtiae subsp. hofi
GCAGGTTTCCTATTCCTTAGAAAGGAGGTGATCCAGCCGCACCTTCCGATACGGCTACCTTGTTACGACTTCACCCCAATTATCTGTCCCACCTTCGGCGGCTGGCTCCATAAAGGTTACCCTACCGACTTCGGGTGTTACAAACTCTCGTGGTGTGACGGGCGGTGTGTACAAGGCCCGGGAACGTATTCACCGTGGCATGCTGATCCACGATTACTAGTGATTCCGGCTTCATGTAGGCGAGTTGCAGCCTACAATCCGAACTGAGAATAATTTTATGGGATTAGCTCGACCTCGCGGTTTGGCAACCCTTTGTATTATCCATTGTAGCACGTGTGTAGCCCAGGTCATAAGGGGCATGATGATTTGACGTCATCCCCACCTTCCTCCGGCTTGCACCGGCAGTCACTTTAGAGTGCCCAACTAAATGCTGGCAACTAAAATCAAGGGTTGCGCTCGTTGCGGGACTTAACCCAACATCTCACGACACGAGCTGACGACAACCATGCACCACCTGTCACTTTGTCCCCGAAGGGAAAGTTCTGTCTCCAGAAGGTTCAAAGGATGTCAAGACCTGGTAAGGTTCTTCGCGTTGCTTCGAATTAAACCACATGCTCCACCACTTGTGCGGGCCCCCGTCAATTCCTTTGAGTTTCAACCTTGCGGTCGTACTCCCCAGGCGGAGTGCTTAATGCGTTAGCTGCAGCACTAAGGGGCGGAAACCCCCTAACACTTAGCACTCATCGTTTACGGCGTGGACTACCAGGGTATCTAATCCTGTTTGCTCCCCACGCTTTCGAGCCTCAGCGTCAATTACAGGCCAGTAAGCCGCCTTCGCCACTGGTGTTCCTCCACATATCTACGCATTTCACCGCTACACGTGGAATTCCACTTACCTCTCCTGCATTCAAGTCTCTCAGTTTCCAATGACCCTCCCCGGTTAAGCCGGGGGCTTTCACATCAGACTTAAGAAACCGCCTGCGCTCGCTTTACGCCCAATAAATCCGGACAACGCTTGCCACCTACGTATTACCGCGGCTGCTGGCACGTAGTTAGCCGTGGCTTTCTGGTTAGATACCGTCAAGGGACAAGCAGTTACTCTTATCCTTGTTCTTCTCTAACAACAGTGCTTTACGATCCGAAAACCTTCTTCACACACGCGGCGTTGCTCCGTCAGACTTTCGTCCATTGCGGAAGATTCCCTACTGCTGCCTCCCGTAGGAGTCTGGGCCGTGTCTCAGTCCCAGTGTGGCCGATCACCCTCTCAGGTCGGCTATGCATCGTCGCCTTGGTAGGCCATTACCCTACCAACTAGCTAATGCACCGCGGGCCCATCTGTAAGTGACAGCCGAAACCGTCTTTCAAACAGGCGTCATGCGACGCTTGTTATTATTCGGTATTAGCCCCGGTTTCCCGGAGTTATCCCCAACTTACAGGCAGGTTGCCCACGTGTTACTCACCCGTCCGCCACTAACGTCCAAAAGAGCAAGCTCTTTCGTCAGTTCGTTCGACTTGCATGTATTAGGCACGCCGCCAGCGTTCGTCCTGAGCCAGGATCAAACTCTCTTTAAAATAAAGCTGAATTTGAATACTTATTCAACACCGTGAATAAGATCCTTGCGTCA
>NZ_CAUYTL010000082.1:0-1475 GCF_963575615.1 Listeria rocourtiae subsp. hofi
TTAAAGTGGTACCCATGTCAAGGACACTTGTAAAAAGAAAGAATTAAGCACTCGCTAAAAGATGGTTTCTGTATTGTACAGGAGCCATCTTTTTTAGATTCCATTGATAACGATAGTTATTATAGTAAACCATGTAGTCATCTATTTTTGATTTCAGGGCAGCCAAGGTATCGAAGGAGCGAGAATCGATGTCATCTTTAAAATGACCAAAGAAGGACTCCTGCGGAGCGTTATCCCAACAGTTTCCTCGGCGAGACATAGACTGGCCTAAGCGGTGTTTTTTTAAGAGTTTTTGATAGACTGGACTAGTATAATGGCTTCCTTGATCTGAGTGAATGAAAGCTTCTTTATGTAAAAGATGTCTCCTTTTTTTGAGCTTCTTAATAGTTTGTATCGCAATATCTAAGGTGATGCGATCTGATACATGGTAGGCTAATATTTCATTCGTGGACCCGTCTTTAATGGTTGATAAATAAGCCATTTTGCGCTGACCATAGGGGAGATACGTGATATCTGTAAGTAGCACTTTTCCAGGAATACCTTGCTTAAACTGACGTTTTAATTTATTTGGAATGACGCGATGTTCTTTGGTTGCCGTGGCGATGCGTCGATAAGGATTTGGTTTACGGTGTGGACAAACGATGTTATATTTGCGCATAATCCTACGGATTTTCTTACGACTGTAAATCATGTTAAATTCATTTTCCAGCACCATTTTGATACTCCTAGCTCCCTTTTTGAACCCACGGCGTTGGAAGGCTTTCCGTATTAAATCACGGGCTATTTCATCTTGTTTCTCACGCTGTTTACGATGTGCTTGGCACTGTATATATCGATAATAGCCAGATCTAGACACCTCTAATAAACGACAGAAATAGCTGGTGAAACGAGTAAAGCCATCATCCATTACTAACGTTTGAATCCATTGGAATTTCATATCCGTCGTTAATTTATCTTTTCTTGTGAAGCACCTTCCTTCTATCTTCTCTAGCTTTTTTAGAACAGTCACTTGCTCCTCTAATAGGGCTATTTTTGCTTGTTGTCGCTGAATAGTTTCTTCTGGAGTTAACACGCGTTTAGGCATTTTTTGAGCGCCTTTGCGGTTGTCCATTAACCCAATAACACTATCTTTTTCATAGGCTTTTTTCCAACGATTAGCACATTGTTCTACTCGCTTCATGCCTAGAACGGAGACATCGAAATGATATGCTTCAAAAATAGCGCGTGGTAATTCCCCTGCAAGATAACGTTCCACAAAGATACGCTTGAAAGCGTCAGAGTACGTGATAGCAAGTGGTGAGACATTTCTTACATTGGGATTTTGTTTTAGTTTTTGGATTTCAGTATCTGAGAACAGTTTTTTACTCATAGTTTCTTCCTTTCGAGCGGACTTGTTTCCTTTAGTTGAGTATACAAAAAACACCTATAGAATGCACTTCTTTTTTTGAAGTGTCCATTCTATAGGTACCATTGTA
>NZ_CAUYTL010000083.1:0-1462 GCF_963575615.1 Listeria rocourtiae subsp. hofi
TGTACTGAACCCCAAAAGTTGTACCAAATTTAATTAAACCTCTTGGCTGGCCTGAAGACGGTATTCTACCGGACTCAAGCCAGCCAATTTTAATTTGATACGACGATGATTGTAGTAATCAATATACGCATGGATGGCTTGTTTTAATTCCCGATAGGTTTTAAAAACACACCCATAATACATCTCTTGCTTTAATAAACCGAAGAAATTTTCCATAGGCGAGTTATCTAAACAATTTCCCTTACGGGACATACTTTGATAAACCTTATTCTTTTTTAAAAGAGATACCCATTTCTTATGTTGATAATGCCATCCTTGATCCGAATGGATGGTCACCCGATAGGGTGCGTGAGGCAATACTATTTGTAATGCCTGTTCCAATGTTTCTAGCACAAAAGCCAAGTTGGGACGTTCATTCATTTGATAAGAAATAATCTCCCCTGTCCCCATATCCATAATTGGACTTAGATATAGCTTTTGACCTGTTCCTACCTTAAATTCCGTAATGTCCGTTGTCAATTTTTGATAGTAGTATGATGTTTGGAAGCGACGTCGAATTTTATTTGGAGCGATGGTGCCAACTTTTCCTTTGTATGCACGGTATTTCTTTCTTGATTTCCGAGTATATTTTGTACATAGAAGACCCAATTTCCGAGTTATTTTTAGTATTTTTTTATGATTCACTAGGATGCCACGCTTTCGTAATGCTAAGCCAATACGACGGTATCCGTAGTCTTGGTTATTCTCTTCATAGATGGACTGAATAACGGTTTCTAAATCGTCACTCGGTAACGGCATATCTAATCGCTTTTGCCAATACATATACGTAGACTTAGGCATACCAGTGACTTTCAAAAGTAACGTCAATCGGAATGTTTGTCGAAGCTCCTGGATGATTCGGGCTTGGATCTTAGCAGATGGCTCGGAATATTTTCCCCAGAAGCTCGGAGCTTTTTTATGAAGGCGAGCTCCGCTCGTAATAACTCATTTTCTTGTTCTAGTTGTTGTTCCCGAGTTATCTCTTTCTTTTTTACTTTCTTTGGTTTACTTGTCAATGAAGGACGCCCCTTTGGTCTCGCCAGTGCACCCACACCATCTTCCATCAGCTTTTTCTTCCAAGCAGAGATTAATGCACAATCTGGAATTTGAAAGTGGTTGGCTGTTTCTTGAAGGGATGCACCTGTCGTTTTCATAAAGTGTAATACATCTAGCTTCATTTGAACAGTGTAAACACGCTTCTTTTTCTTGGCAAATGTCTCTTGGCCGAAGGCTAAGTACTGGTCTACCCATTTTTGAACTTGTCGTTGACCGCCTATATTATACCTATTAGCCAAATTAGCACAACTTTGTTTTTCTCTTAAATATTCTCGAACCACGTGCATTTTAAATGATGCATCATACTTTGCCACAGCAAAACACCCCAAACGTTAGATTTTTGGTCTAACTTTTGGGGTGCACATCA
>NZ_CAUYTL010000084.1:0-1359 GCF_963575615.1 Listeria rocourtiae subsp. hofi
GTACTTATTTCTATATACATATAAAGAGGATGGAACATCCGTTGATTTGTAGATCAACTTTTGTCCCATCCTCTTTTTTGCATTATATAGCATTAGATGATGAACTTGAATCTGGATTCAATGAAGCACCTGAATTCGCATCTGTATCATCACTAGAACCTGATGTGCCACCGCCTTGTTGACTTCTCGGTCCCCCACTCGGTGGCGTTCCGTATGTCTCATCGGTTCCACCCATCTGTGAATGTCCGCTGCTTGGCATATTTCCATCTTTATTCATCTCCGCTTGATTTTGATTAAAAAGTGCAAACCCCATAAATGATATCGTCATAACAGAAACAATACTCACAATAATAGTACTCCATTTCCATTTATTCACTTGTTTCTTCGGTGCCGTTTCAAATTCATTATTCATGTAATTCCAGCTCCTTTCACTATATAATTATCTTATCCAATAAATAAGAAAAAATTATGAACGAGCCGTGAAATTTATAATAACATTCTAAAAAGGCATTTCGCGATTCAATAACCATCTTTTCCGGTCAACATCACTCCCATTATAACCACCTAGCTTCCCACCAGCTTGAATCACGCGGTGACATGGAATAATAATCGGAATTGGATTCGCACGGTTCGCCTGGCCAACCGCTCTCACAGCTTTTGGACTCCCGGCCCGCTCTGCGATGTCCTTGTAGGAAACCACTGCACCATACGGAATCTGCTGCAAAGACTGCCATACCTTCATCTGAAAATCCGTCCCACGCACTTCCAGTGGCACTGTGAAACTATCTATTTCTCCAACAAAAAAAGCACCCAACTCGACCTTCAATCGCTTCATCATTTCATTCTCCTCTAACTTAAAATCCATGCCTTGCTGCAAAAAAGTCGCCTCATCATACGCAATATACTTCACAGCCTTCTCCGTTACACCAAGATAAAGCTTCCCGAGCGGGGATTCCACTTCACTCATATAAAGTTGCATGTCTATCGCCTCTCCTTTTCTTTCCAACATACCATGTCCAGTGACAAATAACAAACATCATTTTTAGTTACAATTAATAATTATTTTAAAAACCTTTCAAATCAAGGTTACTCTTTTTAAAAATAGGGTAAAATTACTTTGTACGTATGTTGATGTACGGAACATAAGAGAATTTTTATGAGGAGCTACAGCATTCTTCTTAAGAATTCATCAGACAGGGGGATAAAAATATGTCAAGAACAGCAGAATTAGTATTAGGATTAATCGGTTCCATCATTGGTTTAGTAGCAGGATTTTGGATTAGGGAGTGTAAAATAAACTGTGTAAATAATGAATCTTAGTTCATTGTTTATACAGTTTTTCTTTTTTGATACAATGAA
>NZ_CAUYTL010000086.1:0-1141 GCF_963575615.1 Listeria rocourtiae subsp. hofi
TATTCTAAAGTCCTTGAATCTTTTATGCAAGCCAATCAATATCCTTATTATCTACTAAATCCTTTAGAGGCTAAACAACAATGTGATCGATTACGTGTGCATAAAACAGATCGTAGTGATGCGCATAAATTTGCTCAAACACATCCCACCTCTAATCGAATGCCGAAGGTTTTTGAGAGAGCTGAATATCAACAGCTGCGTGCTTTATCTAGATTTTATGAGGAAATCGACAAAGAGATTATCTTGGTTAAAAGCAGATTACACAACGCATTACAATTGACATTTCCTGAGTTGATTTCGATATTTCCAAATCAGAACTCGGCGTTGTACCTGAATGTACTTCTTCTTTTCCCGCACCCAGAACTCGTGTTAGCTTGCTCAAGAACGGTGTTGAAAAACAAACTTCTTGCGAACACAAAGAAAAACTTGTCTTCTGAACGTGCGTTGAAAAAAGCAGAGGAACTCGTCAGCATAGCTAGCTCTTCTTATCCAGCGGTTACGCCAGAAGATATTGTGGTTTCTAAAGTACGTTATTATGCAGATAAAATGATGTATCTACTGCGCAAGAAGCAAGAGATTATCGAAGAAATGGAAAAGCTGGCCTCGCCTCTACCTGAATATGATATATTGAGACAAATACCTGGGATAGGTAGCTCTAGCGCGGTGCGCTTTATTGCAGAGGCTGGGGACATTCGACGTTTCTCGACGAGCAGAGAACTCAATGCCTATGCTGGTATCGATATCAGACGATATCAATCTGGAAAGACTTTTTATTCGGATCATATTAATAAGCGTGGCAACCCCAAGTTGCGTAAACTGCTTTATCTTATTATTCAAAACATGTTAAAGAAGCAACGGGATGCCCCTAATCATATTGTCCATTATTATTATAGACAAAAAGAAGAACCCTATAACAAATGTCATAAGGTCGCCTCTGTGGCTTGTATCAATAAATTATTGAAAACAATCCACTATCTGACTATAGCAAATCAAATGTACGACTACCGTTTAGCGACAACGTCGTAACATCTTTATTATAACAGCCTGCCTCCTTTTTTAAAATTGAAAAGAAGCAGGCTTAATTTTCTATGCCTAAAATACTTATATATTTATAAGGTTTATTGGTTGACTAATCGTAAGA
>NZ_CAUYTL010000087.1:0-1046 GCF_963575615.1 Listeria rocourtiae subsp. hofi
AAAAAAGTCACCATCGAAGTGGCAGGGAAAGTCATTCGTACCGTCGATGTGGCTGCCAATGGCACGTACCGAGTTTACGTGAACGATAACGTAGCGATGGGCGTAGCAGGCACCACTTTCCAAGCCTATGCGATCGATGCCAATGGAAAAGCAGGAGACAAAGCAAGCAGCACGGTGAAAGCGAAAGAAGCCGTGACGATTGCCCCACCAACCATCAATGATTATGTCGTGAATAACGGCTATGTCACCGGGAAAGCTACGGCTCCAGCGACACAAGTTACGATTTCTGTCGGCGGAAAAACACTACGCACCGGTAATGTGGCCGCAGATGGCACGTTCCGAATCTATGTGAACGACAATGCCAACATGAAAATCGTCGGCACGGATTTTACAGCGGTTGCCAAAGATGCCGCAGGGAATGTGAGTCAACCAACGACAGCCAAAGTCCAAGGTACGATGCTCACACAACCAACGATTGATCCTTACTACGCTGGTCAAGAATATGTCACTGGTAAAATAGATAAAGCAACGAGCAAGATAGCGATCTATGACAAAGCAGGGAATCTCCTTCGTTACGGTGCCGTGGATGCCACAACAGGCACCTACAAAATCTATGTAGCCGATAAAGCGGCGATGCGTGTGGTCGGCGATACCTTCTCCGTGAAAGCCATTGATAACGCAGGAACAGCAACAGCGCCAACGACAAGCACGATTTTAACGGCTCTTTTAGGGAAGCCATCCATCAACGACTACCATAAAGGCGATGAGTATGTGACGGGTAAAACAGATATTGCCACGTCCAAAATCGGACTATATGACAATCAAGGCAACTTATTGCGTACAGGACTTGTGAACCCAGACGGTACCTACAAAATCTACGCGCTAGATAAAGCCTTCATGCAAGTGATTGGCGATAACTTCACCGTTCGTGCTATCAACTCGGCGAACATTCCAGGCCTAGCTGCAGCATCGACTGTCTTAGGGGAACGCATCCCTTCTATTGTAACAGCAAATGATTACAACTTAGGTGACAATAACGTAACCGG
>NZ_CAUYTL010000088.1:0-852 GCF_963575615.1 Listeria rocourtiae subsp. hofi
CCCGTTCACAGTTACGACTACTGATTTCACGTCGCCAGTATACGTACCTGTGATGTTTTTATCACCAACTGTGTATGTGTCCAGTGTGATGTCGCCTGCTGTGACAATGACTGGCGCTTTGATTTTGACTGTTTTTGTATCGAGTAATTTCCCAACGCTATCGAACGCTTGGATGCTTACTTTGTCTGTGGCAGCTTTGATTTTATCTTGGCTGTAGAATTTGAACTCGCCATTAGCTACCGTTCCGCCTTTATACACAGTGCCATTGACTGTCACAACGACTGATTTTACGTCATCTGTGTACGTACCTGTGATGTTTTTGTCACCAGGGATGGTCATCTCGTTTGGTGTTATTTTACCTTCGGTTGGCACGACAAAGGTTACTTTTTCTTGGGCTAATTCTTTGCCGTATTTATCGTAAGCTACCATGAGAATCGTTTGGTCTTTTTTGATTTTTTTGTCGGCAGCGTAGAAGCTGAATGTGCCGTTTTTGACAGTAGCGCCTTTATATTCCACCCCATCTTGGAAAAGGGAGATGCGGGCTACGTCGCCAGTGTAAGTGCCTGTAACATATTTGTCTGTGCCAATTGTGAAGGCATCTGTTTTCACTGTACCAGTCGTCGCTAAACGATCGGCTACTTGTTGTTTAGCTTTGTCTAGGTCGGCTTGTAAGGCTGCTTTTGTCGCAGGATCTGTGACTTTATTCACGAGATTTTGGGCAATGGCGATGTCTTCTTGCGTGATTCCCGTTAGAATATCACCTTTCGGGTTGTTGTTTTCGAATAGGTTGTTGACGGCTTCGCGGGCTTTCTCTTGCGCTTCTTTTTCGGCTTGCGCTTGGGCTTCTTTGTC
>NZ_CAUYTL010000089.1:0-850 GCF_963575615.1 Listeria rocourtiae subsp. hofi
AAGTGCCTGTGATACTTTTGAAGCCTTGGCAAATAATCACGCTGTAGTTGTTTTTGTTGCTTCGTCCATTTCCTTTTTTCTTGCTTCATGGCCTTTTGCGCTACTGCGTCCGCCTCGCAGAGGCTAGTATCCAGTGCTTCGATGGTATCAGAAAGAGCTTGATCTAACTGCTCCAAGTGTGCTATCGAAAAATCTGCTTTCTCATCTTTCTCCATATCTAGCGCCACCTGTTGCTTTATTTCATCGTAAAGTATACCAATTTTACCTTGTAAGCTGGCATGAAATCGCTCCGAAGATTTCCTCCAAACAAAGCTATATTTGTTGGCGTTCGCTTCTATCTTCGTACCATCAATATATATTTTCTCACCAGAAATAAGCTGCTGTTGGAGAGCGAAGGTGTGGAAAGAAATGAACATATTCTTTAAAAGCGTATCAAAATGAGGAGAAATACGAGCACGATTAATCGTCCGATAACTTGGCGTTTGTTGTCCTGCTAACCACATCATCGGAATATTTTCTTGCGTCATCGCTGCTATTTTCCGACCGGAGGTCACGCCTTGCGAATACGCATAAAGAATGACTTTTAACATCATCCTTGGATGATAACTTGGACGGCCTTCTGCCGTTTGCCAATTTCGAATATCTATTTCTGGAATAGCTTCCACCTGTTGATGAATCATACGTGATACATGATTTTCAGGAATCATAGTTTCTAAATCCATTGGAAGAATTAATTGGTCCATGTTATAATTGATATACATAAATAGCACTCCTTTGTTGGGTTTTGGTTGGTACTTTAATTTTAACAAAGTGTGCTATTTTTGTGTACTTATTTCTATATACATATAAA
>NZ_CAUYTL010000090.1:0-794 GCF_963575615.1 Listeria rocourtiae subsp. hofi
GTAGAAAATCTGATAAACAAGCTTATCCATCGAGAAAATCTGAACCTTGCTTACCAGAAAGTCTTACGCAATAAAGGCGCCGCTGGCGTTGATGGGATGACAGTAGAAGAACTGCTTCCCTATCTGCGCGACAACCGAGAAAATCTACTGAAACAATTGCGAACAGGTAAGTATAGACCGCAACCAGTGAAACGTGTCTTGATTCCAAAAGCGGATGGAGGGAAACGCCAATTAGGTATCCCTTGTGTACTGGATAGGCTGATACAACAGGCGGTAGCACAAATACTCGAACCTATCTTTGACCCACTATTCTCCGACAATAGTTACGGATTCCGTCCAAAAAGGAATGCACATCAAGCCATTCGTAAAGCAAAAAGCTTCTATGAAGCGGGCTATAAGTATGTCGTAGATATCGATATGAAACAGTATTTTGATACCGTTCATCATGATAAATGAATGGGCTTCATTGAAAAGAGCGTCCAAGATAAACAGGTTTTGTGTCTTATCCGTCGATTTTTGCAAAGTGGTGTGATGATTGGAACAGAAAAACAAGAAACGGAGAAAGGAACACCACAAGGTGGCAACCTATCCCCGCTTCTTAGCAATATCTATCTACACGCATTCGACCAAGAATTACAGCGACGAGGGCATCTATTTGTGCGCTATGCAGATGACTGTAATAGCTATGTTCGTAGTAAGCGAGCTGGCGAACGCGTCATGGCAAGTTGTACCATGTTTTTGGAGAAGGAATTGTACCTGACGGTAAATCGTGAGAAAAGCCAAGTGGGTAGCCC
>NZ_CAUYTL010000091.1:0-737 GCF_963575615.1 Listeria rocourtiae subsp. hofi
TCGACTGTCTTAGGGGAACGCATCCCTTCTATTGTAACAGCAAATGATTACAACTTAGGTGACAATAACGTAACCGGAACTTTCACAGGCAATGGCGCCAAAGTACAACTATTTGTGAATGGTAATTTGATCAAAAACGCTACTTTAAACACAGCAGATGGAACGTATCAAGTTTATGCGAAAGATTATATCACGGCAACCACAGACAAAGTAGAAGTTGTCCTATACGATAAAAACTGGCAAGAACTAGATCGCACCACTGTCAACGTCAAGGCAGCTGCAGGACAAACACTAAAAATCACGCCAAATGACTACACGATTGGTGATTCAGAAGTCACCGGTGCTCTTGATGGTGTCAGTAAAGGTATCAAACTTTATGTCAATGGTGTCTTTGCCCGCACAGGTCAAATCAGCGAAGATGGCAAATCATTCGTTGTCTATGCCCAAGACAAAATTTTGTCTGAAACGGATACCGTTAGCATTGTCGGTGTGGATAAAGATGGCAACGAAGTCACTGCATCCGTTACCGTGAAAGCATCCAGCGAATCACCGGATGCTCTAAAAATCGGAGCACCTTCTTACACACTAGACACAGATAATTTAACAGGTTCTTACACAGGGACAATGAACGGTGTAGAACTATGGGTCAACGGTGTCAAAGTTCGTACAGGTGGATTTGATGCCGCAACGAAAACCTTTTCTGTCTATGCCAAAGATAAAATCACATCCAAGAGCGA
>NZ_CAUYTL010000092.1:0-593 GCF_963575615.1 Listeria rocourtiae subsp. hofi
TAGTTCATTGTTTATACAGTTTTTCTTTTTTGATACAATGAATAAAAATCGGAAAGGATGAGAGTAAGATGCCAAAGAAAAAGCGTGATCCTAAAACCGTTGCCCTTGCGAAAGCCATTGTGGAAGAATATCAACCGGAGTCTGTGGAAGAGATGCAAAGTGCCTTAAAAGACGTATTTGGACCGCTCTTTGAGCAATTATTACAAGGAGAAATAGAACATCATCTTGGTTATACCTCATATTCCCGCGAAGACAAAGAAGACGAAAACCGCCGCAATGGGTATGGGAGTAAAACGGTGCGAACGAGTTATGGCGAAGTTCCTATTGATGTCCCACGAGATCGTTCTGGCACCTTTGAACCGCAGGTCATTCCAAAACGTCAGAAAGATGTCTCTGCGATTGAAAACAAGGTGCTAGCTATGTATGCACGCGGTATGTCACAGCGAGATATCGCTAAAACAATCGAAGATATTTATGGGTTTCAGATATCACATGACATGATTTCAAGCATCACAGATACAGTCTTGCCAGAATTAGAAACATGGCAAAATCGCCCGTTGGCCAAATGTTATGCTTTTTTATTTGTAGACTGT
>NZ_CAUYTL010000093.1:0-571 GCF_963575615.1 Listeria rocourtiae subsp. hofi
CTTTTAAAGAAACGTTCGGGAATCTACCAGATTATATCGTCGCAGACGCTGGGTACGGTGGAGAAGAGAATTACAAATATCTTTTGGAGGAAACAGCTAGCCTTCCTTTGATGCCTTACACGATGTATCGGAAAGAGCAAAAACGTGCTTACATAAAGAACGAAATGCATCGCGACCATTGGGAATATCGAGCTGCGGATGATTTTTTCATTTGCCCGAATCAACGTAAACTGACCTTCCAAAAGTATGCTTATCGTACGGATCGCTATGGTTATATTCGTGATTTCAAGGTTTACGAATGTGAAGATTGTTCCGATTGTCCTTTACGAGCGCAATGTACGAAAGCCAAATCAGGAAAAAATAGAAAGATACATTATAATCCAATTTGGGAAGAATTGAAACATCGTGCAAGACGAAGCCTGACATCAGAAAAAGGTTCTACTATTTATCGGCAACGAAAAATAGATGTAGAGCCAGTTTTTGGGCATGTGAAGGCTATTTTGGGTTTCACTCGTTTCCGTTTACGAGGGCTTCCAAAAGTAGCGACCGAAGCCAACCTCTATTTCATGGC
>NZ_CAUYTL010000094.1:0-538 GCF_963575615.1 Listeria rocourtiae subsp. hofi
GTGCCTCGTATCTTTTGGAGATATCTTTATATCCAATCGATACGAGGTATTTATCTGTCAGTGTACGATGTAAAATGCCACTGCTCGCAATGCGCCAGTAACCTTTTCGAGTATTCGCCCATTGCCAAGCTTGATACTTATCTATGCCTAGTTGTCGCAAGCGACTGAATCTCGTTCGTACTCTTTTCCATTGCTTCCAAATATATTGTCTGATACGGCGTCTTAACCAACCATTTATTTCTGAAAGAAATGCCTTCATGGATGCAATGCCATAATAATTCATCCAGCCTCGTGTCACGCGATCCAGTTCTTGGAATAGTGCCTCTACGGATCTACCTCTATTTCGTTTGGTAATCCTTTTCAGTGTCTCCTTGAATCGCTTTTTCGCATGGTAATGTGGGCGTAATTTAACGCCGTTTGCTGTCGGTAATAGACAGAACCCGAGAAACTTTCGTTTCGTTGGGCTACCCACTTGGCTTTTCTCACGATTTACCGTCAGGTACAATTCCTTCTCCAAAAACATGGTACAACTTGCCAT
>NZ_CAUYTL010000095.1:0-516 GCF_963575615.1 Listeria rocourtiae subsp. hofi
CTTGGCCTTTGGCTCAATGAGAGCGAAAGCAAAAATCGATGGATGCAGATTTTTGACGAATTAAAAGCACGTGGTGTGGAGGATGTATTCTTCCTTTCCATGGATGGGGTATCTGGCTTAGAAGCAGGCGTCAAAGCCGTTTTCCCAACCGTAGTTGTCCAGCGCTGTATTGTTCACCTTGTTCGAAATTCACTTCGTTATGTGCCTTCGAAAGATTATAAAGCCTTTACGGCTTCGCTTAAGAAATTATACGGTGCCCCTTCTCTAAAAGCCTGTCAGAGCCAATTCGAGTCTTTTCGACAACAGTGGGATAAATATCCTGGCGCCATCGATGTCTGGGTGCGTAACTTCAAGCATGTGGAGCAATTATTTGATTATGGCAGCGCCATTCGTAAAATCATGTATACCACCAATGCCGTAGAGAGCGTCCATGCCAGCTTTCGAAAAGTCACGAAGAAAGGCGCCTTCCCGCAGGAAAACGCCTTACTAAAAGTCCTTTATTTACGCGTAAAAGAA
>NZ_CAUYTL010000096.1:0-464 GCF_963575615.1 Listeria rocourtiae subsp. hofi
CATTAGTAGCTATGTAATCATCAGATTCAACTTGCATGGCATTGTTAGTAGCCTTATTTAAGGCTCCTGCAACACCTCCTCCATGTTTAAGGTAAACATTGGCTGCATTAACAACCACTGTTGGTTTTACCTTTTTAGCTTCTTCCACAATGTCTGCATTTTTAATGTATACATTGTCAGTAAGTTTTAAATAACCACTAAAACTATTCACTTCAATAGTCTGAACAACTGGTGTAAGTTCCATCTCTAATTGAGGTTGAACCTCAACAATTGTTTAAATAGTAGTTGTCTGATTGTCCTCACTGCCGTCTTGTTGACCAACAGTTTGTTGACTATCATCATCTAACCAATCTTCTTCTTGCTCTTCTTCAGGTTGAAGAGCAGCAGAAGTGGCACCAAATTCCAAAGGTTTACCTTGGTAATCATCTTCAGTACCATACTCATATTGAGTTGATGGCTCAAAC
>NZ_CAUYTL010000097.1:0-401 GCF_963575615.1 Listeria rocourtiae subsp. hofi
AGTGTGGATTTTTATGCGATTGAGAAGTTGCAACAAGAGAATAGATGGCATGAGGCGGGATTGTTGCTCGCATATATAGCAGTGAAATTGGAGCGAGCTTGTGCGGACTTTATTTTGATTTGTACGAATACGATGCATAAAGTTGTACATCAGGTGGAAGAAATGATTGGAATCCCGATTATACATATTGCGGAGCCGACGATTAGGGCAATTCAGGAGCTGGGATTGGTGCAGATTTTATTACTTGGTACGCGGTATACGATGGTGGAGGATTTTTATAAAGGGCGTTATGTAGGAAGCGGGATTGGGGTTCAGATTCCTGTTGGTGGTGGTTTGGAGACTGTGAATCTCATTATTTTTGAGGAGTTGTGTCTGGGTATTATCCGTGAAGAATCGCGGGC
>NZ_CAUYTL010000098.1:0-380 GCF_963575615.1 Listeria rocourtiae subsp. hofi
GGCGCTGTTGCTGTTCCTGCGTTATCAATGGCTTTCACGGAGAAGGTATCGCCGACCACACGCATCGCCGCTTTATCTGCTACATAGATTTTGTAGGTGCCTGTTGTGGCATCCACGGCACCGTAACGAAGTAGATTTCCTGCTTTGTCATAGATCGCTATCTTGCTCGTTGCTTTATCTGTTTTACCAGTGACATATTCTTGACCAGCGTAGTAAGGGTCAATCGTTGGTTGTGTTAGGATTGTACCTTGGACTTTGGCTGTGGTTGGTTGACTCGCATTCCCTGCTGCATCTTTGGCAACGGCTGTAAAATCCGTGCCGACGATTTTCATGTTGGCATTGTCGTTCACATAGATTCGGAACGTGCCATCTGCGGCCAC
>NZ_CAUYTL010000099.1:0-377 GCF_963575615.1 Listeria rocourtiae subsp. hofi
GTGCGCCCAGCATGCGCAAATGCTAGGTGGTGAAAGTCCACTACAGGCTTGGCAGTAGGAACTGTTAGCTCAAGGCAAGGGTGTCCATCGTGAGGTGGAATCTGAAGGAAGCCGGCGGCAAAATCCCGAGCTAACGAACAGAAACTGCATAGAAGGCTGTGCGAAGACGGATGAGATTGCAAAACAAATCAAAGTCCAATACTGCCCGAATCTTCCACAGTAAATGCAGTGGCTACATGGGAGGAAAGTATTTGCGCTTACCTGGGGAGGTCTTGTGAGGGCTTCCGTCAAGAAGGACGGCATGTCCTACAGAAGCAAGGGAATCAGTGATGGTTCCTTGAATCACAAGAAGTCAGCAGAGGCCATAGTAGTATCAA
>NZ_CAUYTL010000100.1:0-370 GCF_963575615.1 Listeria rocourtiae subsp. hofi
GGGGTGAAGTCGTAACAAGGTAGCCGTATCGGAAGGTGCGGCTGGATCACCTCCTTTCTAAGGAATAGGAAACCTGCGTTTGTTTTATCTTCTGTTTTGTTCAGTTTTGAGAGATTAATCTCTAAGTTAGTGGTGAGCCCTTTTTTTAGAAAGAGGCGCTTTTTATTGACGGGCCTATAGCTCAGCTGGTTAGAGCGCACGCCTGATAAGCGTGAGGTCGATGGTTCGAGTCCATTTAGGCCCACTTTCTTTTGATGAAAGCCGTCCACTAATTGTATATACCTATTTATTATGGGGCCTTAGCTCAGCTGGGAGAGCGCCTGCTTTGCACGCAGGAGGTCAGCGGTTCGATCCCGCTAGGCTCCACCAA
>NZ_CAUYTL010000101.1:0-358 GCF_963575615.1 Listeria rocourtiae subsp. hofi
CATACACAGTTGGTGATAAAAACATCACAGGTACGTATACTGGCGACGTGAAATCAGTAGTCGTAACTGTGAACGGGACAGCCTATAAAGGTGGCACATTCAACGCAGACGGCACGTTCAAATTCTACGCACTAGACAAGATCAAATCAGCAGACGATGTTATCGCTATCCAAGCTTTTGACAAAGTAGGAAAAGTACTCGACACACAAACAATCATTGCAGCAGCCTTAGCAAAATAAGTCCGAAGGAGCAAGTCTCTAGTTAAAAACAAGAGATTTGCTTCTTTTTGTGCGCCCAGCATGCGCAAATGCTAGGTGGTGAAAGTCCACTACAGGCTTGGCAGTAGGAACTGTTAGCT
>NZ_CAUYTL010000102.1:0-354 GCF_963575615.1 Listeria rocourtiae subsp. hofi
AAAAGGAAATGGACGAAGCAACAAAAACAACTACAGCGTGATTATTTGCCAAGGCTTCAAAAGTATCACAGGCACTTCCAACAATTTGGTGATCGAAATAGTTTTTCTAAAACAGATGTCGATGCGACTTTTATGCGCATGAAGGAAGATCACATGAGAAATGGGCAATTGAAAGCAGGATACAATGTCCAAATAGCCACAGAAAACCAATTTACATTGCACTGTTCGATTTTTCAACGCCCTACAGATACACGTTGTTTCCTCCCTTTTTTAGCGGCTTTTAAAGAAACGTTCGGGAATCTACCAGATTATATCGTCGCAGACGCTGGGTACGGTGGAGAAGAGAATTACAAA
>NZ_CAUYTL010000103.1:0-352 GCF_963575615.1 Listeria rocourtiae subsp. hofi
ATTCCACAGTAGCTCAGTTGGTAGAGCAATCGGCTGTTAACCGATCGGTCGCAAGTTCGAGTCTTGCCTGTGGAGCCATTATGGAGAGCTGTCCGAGTGGCCGAAGGAGCACGATTGGAAATCGTGTAGGCGGTGAAAGCTGTCTCAAGGGTTCAAATCCCTTGCTCTCCGTTCTCTATAATTTTTTATTCTGGCCCGTTGGTCAAGCGGTTAAGACACCGCCCTTTCACGGCGGTAACACGGGTTCGAATCCCGTACGGGTCATTTGTTTGTATATGGGGGCTTAGCTCAGCTGGGAGAGCATCTGCCTTACAAGCAGAGGGTCAGCGGTTCGATCCCGTTAGCCCCCACC
>NZ_CAUYTL010000104.1:0-345 GCF_963575615.1 Listeria rocourtiae subsp. hofi
TTCATAGTTATCGCGAATTACCAATCCGTATTGCGGAACTTGGCATGATGCACCGTTATGAAATGAGTTGTGCGCTATCTGGCCTTCAACGCGTTCGTGGGATGACACTAAATGATGCGCACGTATTTGTTCGCCCAGCCCAAATACAAGATGAATTCAAACGCGTAGTTGAGCTAATTTTAGCTGTATATAAAGATTTTGCCATCACATATTACAGTTTCCGCCTAAGCTATAGTGATCCAGAAACCACTGAGAAATATTGCGATGACGATGCTATGTGGGAAAAAGCTCAAGGTATGTTAAAAGATGCAATGGATGACATGAACTTAGAATACTATGAAGCAG
>NZ_CAUYTL010000105.1:0-344 GCF_963575615.1 Listeria rocourtiae subsp. hofi
TTTATTAAGGCGGCATTTAATGCGGATACGGATGGCGTGGCTGGTATTCAGCAGCTTGCTGGTGATGCTACACTTCTTTATTACACAACTGATGAGGCGAAAGAAGGACGTGATGCGTTCAAAGAAAAACGTGACCCTGACTTTGATCAATTCCCAAAATTCCCTTGATGGTTGGTGGATAATGATGGAACTAACCAATTGGTTGGAAAAACGAGTGTGGCTTTCTCCTGAGAGGACTGCGCTCGTTTTTCAGGATAGAAAGGAAACATTTTTAGAATTTTATGATGCGGCGTGCTAGTTTGCGGGGAATTTGGCATCATTCGGTGTTCGGGATGGAATGAGTG
>NZ_CAUYTL010000106.1:0-332 GCF_963575615.1 Listeria rocourtiae subsp. hofi
ATTATATGTTGTTTTTGATTATGTAAAGGCGATAAATGGCACAGAAAAGCTGATTTTACTAATTTTTATTGGTATTGTTGTGTTACGCCCGTTATTTCGTTTACTTAATTTGTCACAGACGCTGGAGATTTCTATGGATGTATTCGCGTTTCGTGGTGATTTTCAAGCTTGGGATAAGGTGGAGGAAGTGAAGATTGTGATGCCATAGTTTAAGCTTTTTTCACAAGGTAGGATGCTGGTTTATACAAAAATCAAGGATAAGCGAGAAATGTACTGGGATATCGTTGCGGCGGATGTGAATATGCCACTTGCAGATTTAGAAGCATTAATTG
>NZ_CAUYTL010000107.1:0-329 GCF_963575615.1 Listeria rocourtiae subsp. hofi
ACTGTGAAATTCCATCTAGTATTGTTATAGTGGCCTTCTGTAAAATACGCACAGAATTTTGAGCAGTTTCAAGAGTGCGGGAGAAAATTGATCGTACAACACGAGCAGCCTCTGATGCAAATGCATAAAGAGGACTCAGTATTGATTTCTGTTCACCAATATTCCAGGCACCTTTTTTAGCTTTTCCTTTTGTAACTTTAAAATTACCACAGGATTCAACAATTTGTTTGAATGCTTTATAATCCAAACCTTTCACAGTTTCCACAAAAGCACTTGTGGAAGCAGAAAAAGATGCCAAAATAATGGCGATCTCTTCATTAAGTTTAAAG
>NZ_CAUYTL010000108.1:0-327 GCF_963575615.1 Listeria rocourtiae subsp. hofi
ATATCCCTGTATTCCATCGGCCGATACTGCTTCAACCCCTTATCAAAAACTGGCGTCTTCTCGCCCATCAAAGTAGCGATTCGTTTCGCAATATAACGTGCCGCCGCCTGCCGTTTTTGCAATTGTTCAGGAGCTAAATAATCTGTATCATCTGTCCTCCCGTCTTGCTCCATATCAATCAGCACAAATTCTGTCTGCGTCCTATCTGACTTTGGAAATGTAGCACCTAAAACCAATTCAGCCTGTTCATCATACTCGATTTCAGGAACTTCTGTATACATCAACTGATTAAAAATAAAATTCGTTGTATCGAGCACATCCGAGCGA
>NZ_CAUYTL010000109.1:0-327 GCF_963575615.1 Listeria rocourtiae subsp. hofi
ATGCAACGTAAGTTGGAAAAGATGGCTGATCAAGCTATGACCCAAATGTATAAACAGGCTAGATCTGAGGACAAGAGGGCAAAAGTTACTAGTGCTATGCAGACAATGCTTTTCACTATGCTTAGAAAGTTGGATAATGATGCACTCAACAACATTATCAACAATGCAAGAGATGGTTGTGTTCCCTTGAACATAATACCTCTTACAACAGCGGCCAAATTAATGGTTGTCATACCAGACTATAACACATATAAAAATACGTGTGATGGTACAACATTTACTTATGCATCAGCATTGTGGGAAATCCAACAGGTTGTAGATGCAGAT
>NZ_CAUYTL010000110.1:0-317 GCF_963575615.1 Listeria rocourtiae subsp. hofi
CGATAAACCGCGCCTGCTTCTCTCAGTAATTTTGCAATAATTTCTCGTTTGTATCATACGTCATTAGACTTTCCATGCCCTCTAATTCTTACTGTAAAGCCAGTACATGCGCAAATGCGGTTCTAAGAAAATCGCGCACAACCATTGTTCCTGTAACACCCGGCATCTGATCCAACAGTCCAACTGTCGCGCCCTTTTGAACCGATACAACTCCCTCATCCGGCATTTCCCGCCGAGCAATAATTTTCAAAATCGTACTTTTACCTTCACCATTGCGACCGATAAGCCCAATTCGTTCACCTGACTCTATCTGTAGT
>NZ_CAUYTL010000111.1:0-317 GCF_963575615.1 Listeria rocourtiae subsp. hofi
CCAAAGGTCCAACCAGAGGTGATTGTACCCGCTAACAGTGCAGAAGTGTATTGAGCAATCATTTCATCTGTGAGCAAAGGTGGCAAAACAGTAAGGCCGTTAAGCTTTTGTGCACAAATGAGGTCTCTAGCAGCAATATCACCAAGGCAATCACCATATTGTTTGATGAAGCCAGCATCTGCAAGTGTCACTTTGTTGAAAAGTAGATCTTCAATAAATGACCTCTTGCTTGGTTTTGATGGATCTTGTAATATATGTGAAAAATTAAAACCACCAAAATATTTAATTGGTGGTGTTTTGTAAATTTGTTTGACTTT
>NZ_CAUYTL010000112.1:0-316 GCF_963575615.1 Listeria rocourtiae subsp. hofi
GTGTCTGGTATTGTTTTTTCGGTAAAATAGTCTACATCGATAATCAAATTCTTCTTCTGCACAAAGCTAAAGCGGGTTAAATAATCTAGTACGACAACGACTAGTCGATAAAAGTCTGTAGTTTGATCTTTGATAATTTGAGCGAGGTCAAAACCTAACTGATACCGTTGATTGCGATATTTTTTATGATATGCCATTCGAAAATCACTACGCGAATGGTCTACATAAGAAAATGGTCCAAGCGGGCAAGCTAGCAAAATTAAGTGCCGCTCAGTGGTACTTAGCTCGTGATCTAGATTAAACTCTAGATCACTGA
>NZ_CAUYTL010000113.1:0-313 GCF_963575615.1 Listeria rocourtiae subsp. hofi
GAAGTAATTAGCAATCGAAGTAGGTCAAATGGCAAAACAAGCAAATGGAGCCGCGCTAATCCGTTACGGCGATACATTTGTTTTAACAGCAGCAGTTGGATCAATAAAGCCTAGACAAGGTGACTTTTTCCCACTGACAGTTAACTACGAAGAAAAGATGTACGCGGTAGGTAAAGTTCCTGGTGGCTTCTTAATGCGCGAAGGACGTCCGAGTGACCGTGCGACATTGACAGCTCGTCTAATTGACAGCCCGATTCGTACACTTTTTGCTAAAGGGTATCGTAATGATGTTCAAATCACATCCACTGTGCTT
>NZ_CAUYTL010000114.1:0-313 GCF_963575615.1 Listeria rocourtiae subsp. hofi
CGTAAACTCAAGCTCAAACTCATTTAGACGCACGATTTCAATTTTTCCACCGCCAATGGAACCCCCTACAAGCGTTGTCTGCTGCATCCCATTTTTAAGTAATAGTTTTACAGTATTAGGGTGAGCTGCCTCTTCTCGCTCCTCGATGAAATTAATGTGCATTCCCCATTCCTTAGCCAATGTAATCGCATCTTGCATCCGCTCATCATCCGTCTCAAAACCCAGAAGCCCACCAATAAGCGCTACATCCGTCCCGGGACCCTTATACGTTTTCGCAAAAGAACCATACAAATGAATATCCACCTGCATTGGC
>NZ_CAUYTL010000115.1:0-312 GCF_963575615.1 Listeria rocourtiae subsp. hofi
TTGCCTTTATCGGGACGTTTGCAATGGCTTGATTACCGCCATTTAATGGTTTTTTGAGTAAGGAAATGTTTTTTCTAAGTATGGTAGACGTGACATCGCTGAACTTGTTTCAGGCAGAGACATGGGGCGTCATATTACCAATCATCGCTTTGATAGGAAGTATTTTCACATTTGTTTATAGCATGATTATTTTCTTCAGAACTTTCGGTTGCAAACTTAAACCGCATTTACTGCCGCAAAAACCGCATGATGCACCATTTGGATTGTTATTACCGCCGATGATTTTATCTGCACTTGTTGTAATTACAGGTG
>NZ_CAUYTL010000116.1:0-311 GCF_963575615.1 Listeria rocourtiae subsp. hofi
GGTCACATCATCAATCATCGCACAAGCCGCGATAGCAGGGATATTATATTTATTGCCATCAAGCGCCGCGGTAAAAAACTATAGCCACAGTATCCGATTAGGAAATTATCAAGCATGGACGAGCGAGCCTAAAGCCAATTTAGAGGCGCGGATGATGCAAATTCGTCGTTATTTAAAAGGCTACGGGCCGGCAACTTGGGAGGATTTCAGGCATTGGAGTGGGCTAAATATCGGTGAAATAAACCCAGCGATAGCAGGTCTTGAAGCAGAGCTTGACACATTCACGATAGAGAGCCAAGCTTATGTATCAC
>NZ_CAUYTL010000117.1:0-310 GCF_963575615.1 Listeria rocourtiae subsp. hofi
CTCCATGATCGGCTCTACGGAGGTGCAGACGGCGAACAGGACGCCGGACTGGAAGTAGAGCCCGAACGCGCGGAGGGCGTAGGTGTCGGCTGTGGTGTCGTTGATCGTCACATGGATGACGTCGTCCGCCACGACCTCGCCACCGAACGTCGTCAGCCGCTTCCGCTCGCTTGGCAAGGCGGTGAGCAGCTTCAGATCTCCAGCGGCATGGACAGAACTGACGCCTATGCTGTTGATGACGGCGGCGTTCGTGCCGGTGTTTTGGGCGTTGATCAGTTCAGCGCGACCGGCGTTGGTGATGGTGACAGTA
>NZ_CAUYTL010000118.1:0-307 GCF_963575615.1 Listeria rocourtiae subsp. hofi
GTTTTCTTTGTAGAAAACATCCGTAATAGGACCTTTGTATTCTGAGGACTTTGTAAGTAAAGCACCGTCTATGCAATACAAAGTTTCTTTAGAAGTTATATGTTTATAGTGACCACACTGGTAATTACCAGTGTACTCACTAGCACAAGTAAATGTACCATGCTTAAGTTCATACTGAGCAGGTGGTGCTGACATCATATCAAAAGGTGACTCCTGTTGTACTAGATATTTTGTAGCTTGTTTACCACACGTACAAGGTATCTGAACACCTTTCTTAAATTGTTCATAAGAAAGTGTGCCCATGTAC
>NZ_CAUYTL010000119.1:0-305 GCF_963575615.1 Listeria rocourtiae subsp. hofi
CTCATACTCGACCACCCGCCGCCGTGTTAGCGCCGCGCACCCAATCGCTCAAAAACCTTGATTTAGCTACTTCAAACCAGAGACCAGATGCATTCGGATTCTTATACTTGCTAAAATTATATTGAGGATTGTAGTAAATTTGACGAACATATGGCGTAACCCATGCAAGCTAACCCTCACCAATTTTAGAATGTATCAGAGCGCTGTCTTGTGTTGCCTTAGTATCTTCCGGTGAGAAGTAATTGGAATCCTTTAGTACCTGATTATCTAAAGCGAATTGTGCTTTTTCTATGCGCTCATCACAC
>NZ_CAUYTL010000120.1:0-305 GCF_963575615.1 Listeria rocourtiae subsp. hofi
CTCCATTATAACACGTCAAACCCAAGTCGATAAGCCCCTAATTGTTGGGACTGTTCGAATACAATGAGTTACAGTCACAATATACATGAGAGCAAAGCGAACATGAAATCCACCAGCGACTGTTCGAATACAATATGCCACAGTACCGATAAGATTGAGAAATACCCCAAATAAATCGGCAACAAACGCTCGCTTTGCTACGAGCGTTCGAATAACATGAGTTACAGTCCCAAATAGAAGCATGATCAAAGTGCACGGTTAATCCATTCCAAGCCCCCTGAATACACACGCTTTCGCTCGATTTG
>NZ_CAUYTL010000121.1:0-304 GCF_963575615.1 Listeria rocourtiae subsp. hofi
ATGGTGATATTTCGCGGATTAAGCTGATGGGTGATCAGGATATACGCGTGAATGTGACAGAGAGTAATACTGATAAAAATTACGTGACAATGAGTGGTCATTTATCGCAAGAGGCATTTAACCGCTTGGATAAGAGTGTGAAGCCGAATCTGGATAATTTGACGATTGATGTAGAGCACAACCAGAAATGGTTCGAGTTTCTAGAGTTTCCGATTTATGGGGATCAGACCGTGACAATTCATGTAGCGAAGGACGCTAAACTTAGTGAATTGGCGAGTGATATGAGATCGGGTGACTTGACGAT
>NZ_CAUYTL010000122.1:0-303 GCF_963575615.1 Listeria rocourtiae subsp. hofi
CATAAATTTGTATTTCGTTATCTCCATCTATCATCGCGCTAACATCTGGTTTCATTGGTGTCACGACGATTGGATCAGCGTCTGGATTTCGCGTTACTGGTGGGCTTACCTGGCGGGTCTGGTGTTATAGGCGGGTATACTGGTAGCGGATTGTTCCCTCCTTCTCCTGATCCGCCTCCCGACTAGTCATTAACGGTCGCATTTCTCGTTTGCGCCTCGATGTTCGTACCGCAGATTTTCGCTGTATTTTTATAGCTAAACTGACTGACCGCCCGCCAATTTTGTCTGGTAGGTGATGACGAC
>NZ_CAUYTL010000123.1:0-300 GCF_963575615.1 Listeria rocourtiae subsp. hofi
ATAATGAGTAAAAATGATCCCCAAAATGTTGACATCGTGAAAATAAGTGCGAATAGCGAGAATCGCGCTGAAATCGCGTAAATCAGAATCACGGGTTGGCGGTGCGTAAACCCGAGCTTCATTAAGCTATGATGCAAATGGGATTTATCCGCCATTGCAATTGGCGTGCGATGCACAATTCTTCTAATAATACAAAAAATCGTATCGAAACTCGCGACACATAAAATGAGAACTGGTACAATCAATGATATAAACGGGACATTTTTAAAGCCCATCATCGAAAGAATCGCGATGATATAT
>NZ_CAUYTL010000124.1:0-300 GCF_963575615.1 Listeria rocourtiae subsp. hofi
AACACATATCGCCGAGCCAGTTTTTCAGGATTGAAGAAATTGGCGGAAGTTCGTAAGAGAGAATCAGCATTTAATCCATACCAGCAGCAATAAGTGATTGCAAGTGAAGCTAACGTTTTTGCGCTTAAAAGAGGTGGTGTTTATTGTTACACGAATGTTAGCGATAGGGTTGTAATGATTGAAACAGCAGGTGCAGAGAACTTATTAACTGGTGAACGAGTGAATGGCAGTTTTTAGTTGCCAGCGTATGGATATGCTTGGATAAAATAGCAATAGCAAAAAGGAGTGTCTGAGACAAAG